>CACXEN010000048.1 GCA_902766675.1 uncultured Erysipelotrichaceae bacterium | reverse complement strand
TTTGAAGAATTATTACCTGATGCAAATACAATTGGTATTTTATATTGTTCAAGTGAAGCTAATTCTAAATATCAAGTTGAAGAAGTTCAAAAATATTTAGAAGAGATGGGTAAAACAGTAAAACTATACCCATTCACAGATAGTAATGATGTTGGTACATTCACAACAAATGCTATTTATGAATGCGACGCACTTTATATTCCAACAGATAATACTGCTGCAGCAAGCACTGAAACAATCAATAATATTGCTCTTCGTGCAGGTGTTCCAATTATTGCTGGTGAAAAGAATACAATGGTTGGATGTGGCGTTGGCACATTATCCATCGACTATTACCAATTAGGATATACAACTGGCCAAATGGCAGTAAAAATCTTAAAAGGTGAAGCAGATGTAAAAGAAATGCCAATTGAGTATTATACAAATCCAGTAAAGATAGCTGATAAAGCACGTTGCGAACAATTAGGTATTGAAATTCCTGAAGGATATGAGATATTTGAATAATAGTTTCGAGGATGCTTGAGCATCCTCTTTCTATATGTAGGAGATAGTAATGATATTAGTAAATTTTGATTTAAATTTTGTTAACTTATTTATGACCCTTCCTGGTGGTATAGCACAAGGAATATTATGGGGAATTATGGCGCTAGGTTTATATATCACCTTCCGTCTTTTAGATGTTGCAGATCTTTCCGTTGATGGAACATTTACATTAGGTGGAGCAGTTTGTGTCATGCTCATCACAAATGGAATGAATCCATGGCTAGCAATCCTAATTGCTTTTATTAGCGGTATACTTGCCGGTACAGTAACAGGTGTCTTACATACAAAACTAGGTATCCCTGCTATACTTGCTGGTATTTTGACACAATTCTCTTTATATTCTATTAACTTAGCAATCATGACATTTAAATCAAATATTGCTGTATCAGTAGATAAATATCAAGTTATTCTATCTTCTCGTTATATACCACTATCCATTCTTTTCGGATTTATCTTGGCATGTATTCTAATATGTTTAATGTATTGGTATTTCGGTACAGAAAATGGTAGTGCAATGCGTGCTACTGGCTGTAATCCAGAAATGGCAAAAGCACAAGGCATTAACATTAATACAATGAAGATGATTGGCTTGGCATTATCAAATGGTATCGTTGCTTTCTCTGGTGGCCTAATGGCTCAATACCAAGGTTTCTCGGATATTAAAATGGGCCAAGGCGCAATTGTGATTGGTTTGGCATCAATTATTATTGGAGAAGTAATCTGTAATGGTCTATTTAAAAAAGCTACCAATTTCGCATTGAAATTATTCTTTATCGTAATTGGTGGAATTCTATATTACTTTGTGATAGTTATCGTATTATGGCTCAAACTTGATCCTAACCTATTAAAACTATTTACTGCAATTATCGTAACGATATTCTTAGCAGTACCAAACATGCAAGAATTATCTAAGAGTTCATTTAGACGCGCTGGTAAGAACTCTATGAAGGAGATTTAATATGGCATTATTAGAATTAAATCATGTAAGTAAAACATTTAATCCAAATACAATTAATGAAAAGAAAGCATTAATTGATATTAATTTAAAAATGAATGAAGGCGATTTTGTGACTGTCATTGGTGGTAATGGCGCTGGTAAATCCACAATGTTAAATGCAGTTGCAGGTGTTTGGCCAATTGATGCAGGAAGTATCATCATCGATAATCAAAATGTGACTGGTTTACCAGATTATAAAAGAGCATCACTTATCGGACGTGTATTCCAAGATCCAATGCTAGGTAGTGCCCCTACTATGCAAATTGATGAAAATCTTGCCCTTGCCGCAAGACGTGGCAAACCAAGAGGATTGAAATGGGGAGTTACCAATAGTGAACGAGAAGAATATCGTGAAAGATTGAAAATCTTAGGCTTAGGCTTAGAAAATCGTTTATCTCAAAAAGTTGGATTATTATCAGGTGGTCAAAGACAAGCACTTACCCTTCTAATGGCTTCTATTCAAAAACCAAAATTATTACTTTTAGATGAGCACACTGCTGCTCTTGATCCACAAACTGCAAAGAAAGTTCTAGAAATAACAAAAGAAATCGTGGAAAAAGATCATTTAACAGCTATGATGGTTACGCATAATATGCGTGATGCAATCACAACCGGCAATCGCCTCATCATGATGAATGAAGGAAAAATCATATTTGAGGTAGATGGCGAAGAAAAGAAAAATATCACAGTCGATCAATTAATGAAAAAGTTTGCGGAAGCAAGCGGTGAAGAATTTGTGGACGATCAATCATTATTATCAAAATAGTGAATACAAATAAGTATTCACTATTTTTCATATTGCATAATTCTTTTGACTAAAGTCGTTTCTCTAGGATGTCGCTCGATTATTTCAACACCTTTTCGCATTGCGTCTAGCTCACCAAGTAATACCAAAGCTTTACTAGCTCTTGTAATACCTGTATAAATTAATTTTCTTTGTAACATAATACTCATTTGATACGTAAATGGCATAATCACAATTGGATATTCATTTCCTTGCGCCTTATGTACACTTGTACAATATGCAAGTGTAATATTATTCCAATTGTCTTGATTATATTCCACATAAATATCTTGGAAATCCACAACAATCGTCGTTTTGTTATTATCTGATTCTTTCGCATCAATAATTTCAACTAAGATTCCAATATCACCATTATATACACCATCATCCGGCTGGTTTTTTAATTGTAATATTTTATCGCCTTCTCTAAGTGTCATATAACCAATTTTGACTTCTCTTTTAAATTTATCTTTCCCATTAAAACATTCTTGTAAAGCATTATTTAAAACATCAATGCCAGCGACGCCATTATACATTGGAGATAATACTTGTATATCATTTAAGTCATATCCCTTCTCTAATGCCTCTTTTACAACATTAATGATTGTATCTTTTATCATTTCCTTTTTGCATTCATGAAAAAGAATATCTCTGCCATACGTATCACTAATAAATCCATCTCTAACATCACTAGCCAAAGCTAAAATACCGCTACCTTCTTCTTGACGATATACTTGTTTTAAACGTGAAATAGGGAATAAATTCGTTTCAATTAAATCTCTTAAAACAGAACCTGGTCCAACACTAGGTAATTGATCTTCATCTCCTACAATACAAATCTTTTTTAGTTGTTGACCAGCTTTTAAAAGATTATAAAACAGCCAACTATCTACCATTGAAAACTCATCAATGATAATTAAATCAACATTCAATGGATCAGATTCATTCTTCCCAAATCTATTAGTTTCTAAATCCCATTTCAGTAATGAATGAATTGTAGTTGCTTCACAATCAGTCAATTCTGATAACCGTTTTGCAGCTCGTCCAGTTGGCGCAACACATGCAATTTCATAATTAGGATATATTAGTTTAAATAATGCAATCATTGCACGTATAACTGTTGTTTTCCCTGTACCAGGTCCACCAGTTAAAATCATGATGTCTTTATCAAAAAAATCTAGAATTGCTTTTGTTTGAATCTCATCATAATCAATTTGAAAATCATTTTGTACATCCAACAAATATTTCTCAAGTATATTTCTATCAATTGGATCTAATCTTTCTACTGGAAAACTTGCCAAATATGTCGCTATGAAATTTTCTGCATCATATTGAGAAATAGGAAATATACGATTATCTTCTATATGCAAACTTCGATTCATAATTGCTTCATTTAACAATGATTCAAAAAGTTCTTCGGATTGTCCGCTTCTTCTTTTAAATGCCTCTATTAGTGTTTCAACTAAAACATAGCTATCCCCATTTTGCATACAACAATCCATTGCTAAAGAAACTAATAATGCATATAAACGTCTTGGATCATCATCCACAATTCCCAATGTTTTACCAATTTTATCTGCTGTAATAAAACCGAAGCCATCACATTCTTCAATGACACGATATGGATTCTCTTTAATCTTTTCTAAAGCATTTCTTCCATATGTGCGATTTAAACGAATTAAATTACGAATACCAATACCACTTACATTGAAATATTGAATCAATTCTTCTAAGCCATTTTCGGTATTTTTTAAT
>CACXEN010000047.1 GCA_902766675.1 uncultured Erysipelotrichaceae bacterium | reverse complement strand
TCGCTTTCTTCACCGAAGTCAGTCACAGTGATATTTGCCGGTGCTTCCATTGAGAATGTCCATGTATTACCATCTTTTTCCCAACCACCATTTTCACTAGTCTTAATTGTTACTTCTTCACCATTTTCATCTTGATATGTGATTGTACCGACGATATCATCTGGTCTAAATCCATCCACATTATCTGAATCTTCCCAGTGTTTGATTAATGTTAATGTATCTGTATTGTTGTAGATATTGACTTCTTTCTTATCTGTATCGATAGTGATATCTTCTGTTGGATTTGTCGCAACTCTTTCACCACCATCAACACTATATTCAACATCATATCTACCTTGCTCTTCCTCGATTGAAACTTTCGCATTTAGTGGAACGACTAGTGCGATATCTTCTTTATGTTTCAATTTGAATTCTACTGTAACAGTTTTTTCACCTGTATCATCGATTGTGTCTTTTTTGAATTCACTATCTGTTTCATTTAGCCAACCATATGTGAATTCACTATTTGCATCACCTGTTACTGTAATTGTTGCAGTGAAGTTGAATTCTCTTGTCTTTGAACCTTCTTCAACTACCTTATTTACCAATACTTCTGTAAAGCGGTTTGTGATTGTATGCTCATAATTCTTGTCATACTCATCCTCATCTGCTTTTTTCGTAGTAATTGTTTTAGAAACACTATCATTACCATCTTTATCTTTAATACTTACGAGTTCCCAACCATTTGCTTCAACTGGTTCAGAAATTGTATATGTTGTATTAAATGGTACTTCTTTGATTGTCATACGTTGGCCTTCTTCAATTGTGAATTCCCACGTATCTTCTTCACCATCAACTTTACTAAAGGTTGCTTCACTTGCCGGTTCATATACTACATACTTTGGTTCAAATCCATTATCGAATTTCACATGAACTTTGAATTTTCCAGCTTTATTATCCTCTGTATCTTTGATGATTGTAATATCTGATACATTTGTACGGTTATTGAAAGATCCTATTTCAATTACTTCACTTGTATCGAGTGTACCATCACTTAAAGCGTTGATACGTGAATCATCACCGTCTCTATAATAATGGCCTTCATTCTTATAGAAACGAGTTCCATCACCATCTTCCCAAATTTCTCTTGAAATAGTGATAACCTCATCGCTAGTAGATGGCGTAAAATCAGGTGAACCAGGTTCTAGTAATGTTCCATAGCGAGTATAATAATTGCCATCTTGTGTATTTTGATAGTATTCCACATTATGTATAGGCTCTAAATATACGACGTTACCATTGCCAGAGAATGTTTCTTTCAGTGGTTTCGTTTGTACTTCATTTACTTTAGCAGTATCGTCAGATGGTAGTGGATCAACTTCTCCACCAGCTTTCATTACAAGCTCTTTGCTTTCATCATTAGCATCATAGTATTTGCCATCTTTCACAAAATACTCTTGGCCATTTGCATGTTTGTATATTGTTTCGCCCGTACTACTTGTTTTATTTTCATATACGGTCTTATCAGAACTTTGTGGATTGAATTTACCATCTTCAACTGTTAATTCATTTCCGCTTGTGTCATAGTATTCTCCATAATATTCAACACCATGAACATCTTTATATACGACTTCACCATTTACCATTTTCTCTTTGGCAACTGGGCTATCATTTTCAACAGTTTCAGGATCTATATCTCCTTCACGTGCTTGTACTAATACTTTATCAGGATGATTTGGGTCACGATATTTTCCGTTATCATCCTCAAAGTATTCAACACCATTCTTATCAACTTTTACTGTATATGTTTTATCGTTATAAGATACTGTACGATCAACTTTTGCATGTGTTGTTGGTTTCATTTCTGAATCATCTTCATAATTGAAATATTTATCATCAACACGATAGAATTTTATTCCTTGTGCATCTTTATATACTGGCTCTCCATTTGGCCCATATTCACCATCCACCAATTGTGCATTGGTAGAATATACAGTATATATTTCATCTGCATTCCAAGAGATTTCATTGTCACCATGTTTTGTTCCTAAAACAATCTCCGCACGAGTTCCTTGATACATCTCAATGTCATTTGCTGGTCTAAATACAACGATCTGCATATAGTGTTTTGTGTCTGTATCATAGGAAATAATATCTCCTGCAGTTCCTTCTAATTCTTTGATTTCATAAATATATTTCACTGGATCATTAGAAGTAGGAACTGGTAATTCTAATTCTTTGATTGTGACATATTCATTAGTATTTTTAATATTCTGTGTTTCACTTGCATTATTCGCCAAAGAAACAACCGATCTTGTTTTGCCATTGTATGTATAATTGACACCATTTACATCAGCTGCTGGCGCAAATGTGAAATCAAAATATTTATCTGCGTATTCCCCGCCAGGTCTTGCGTTATTTACATATTTTATTGCTTCAGGCATAACCCAAACTGGTTCTGGTGCAGGAACTGGTTGTGTATTTTTTAAGATGTATGTATCACACGCAATACCACTCGTCCATGTATAGCTAGCCTTCTTTGCATTCGCACGTACATAGAATTCTGACCATGATGTCGATGGATCAGATCCTGTAGCTACTATGTAATTGCGGTTAAGAAGTTGTAATCCTGTATGATCCGCAAAAGATAATGTATCAATATCATTACCGGTACCAAGTTTCATACCTTCACTACCATCACCATAATGTACGCCATCCCATGTTAATGTATCGAAACATGCATCATCGCCATTATTCCATGTTTGTGAATGAGGAACATCTAAATCATCTATATAGAATAATACTGAAGTTCCATCAATTGCATCTTTTACTTTAATATCAAAATCAATATATGTTCCAGAGCCATTTGATAATACACGCTCAGGCCAATTGTAAGTCGTGCTATCCCATCCTTGCCAATTAGTCGAATAAACATAGTTATTTAATGAAATTCTATCGTCTAATGCTTCCAGAACAGTACGATAATAAGTATCTCCAGCAATTCTGTTTTCATCATGATCTCTACGCTCATATGTACTAACATCCGGAATATTATTGACGTCTTTAAAAGTAATACGTTTTACTTCTACAACTACATCATGTTTTTCACCATTAATGTCGGTAGCCGCATTATGATACGTAATCGTCGCTAATGTTTTAGGTTCATTCCCTTCAAGCTTTTCTAGAACTTTGTCATTACCATCAGAAGTCCAGAAGCTTCTATCACGCTCAGCTGTAATAATCGCATTTCCACTTTGTACTAGAACTCCATCTAAATCATCAACCAAAGAAACCTCATATGTCGTTTCAGGTTTTCCCATTTCTGTAATTCGATAGTATGTAAGTGGTGCTTCTACTGTTGTATCTTGACGAGTATCATCAAGAATTGTATAAACACCAGGTGTTAAGAAGCCTGCACCATTTGTGTTTAAGTGTTGGCCTCCTGCCATATTCTTATTTGTGTTAGCTTCACTATGACTATCCAAACCACGATCATCAGATTCAGCGCGATCTGTAATCATATCCACATAGTCACGTTTTGTTTCAATCGTAACTGTTGGTCCAACATCAGATTGAAGCTCTAATTGCTTTCCCGTAAAGTAATATACTGCATTATTATTTTCTGCAGAGAAATATTCTGAACCAGGGTTGCCCTTCTGATTCTCTACCATCCAAACTTTAGAATTCTTTGCAGAAATTGTTTTCAACTTTGGTAATGTACTATCTACGCTTGCGCCTTTACCAGTATAATCATCAAACCCAAAAATCATTCGTCCATTATTAGGTGTATGGTAATAATTCAAAGCACTAATTGCTGAATTATCTAAATTATCTAGAATTAGTGTTTCCAAGTTAGAACAGTTCGCAACGAATCCATCCATATTCACAATGTTGTTTAGTTTTCCAAAGCTAGAAACATCAAGTGTTTTTAATGATGTACAATCTCTAAACATATCCGTCATTGTTTTCGCATTCGTAACATCGAAATCATTCCACTCAATATTTTCTATTCCAGAATTCTGGAACATACCACTAAGTAACGCGTCATCCTTTAGTTTAAAGTTTTCCGCATCTGGCATCATAACCGTCTTAAGCTTCGTGCAATCACGGAACATATTTTGCATATTTTGTATTTTGCCATTATTTTTTAATGAACTTAAATCAATACTTTCCAAATTTCCACAATTTGAAAACATACGTGCAAGACCTGCCGCATTTGTTGTATCAAAATATTCAAGGCCAGTTACCTTTTTAAGATTTGGCATATTAGCAAACATAAAGTTTGCAGTAATTCCGCCATGCCCCGCAAAACTAGTAATCGCCCCGTCATTGTTTGGTCTAAATTCTATTTCTGTAATTTTGCTTCTTTGATCATTCCAAGGCCATGCATTTGCTGCAGTCTTTGAGGTATTAAAACAAATCTGATTAAGTTCTGTTCTATTATTTAATGGACGAATAATTAATTTTGTTCCTTCCATCCAGAAATATACATTTCCATCAATCGTGCCACTTGCTGCATCTTCAACACTAATATTGATTGTTTCACCATCCGCAAAAGTAATCGTTAATGCTTCGCTTGTGATAAATGGTTTTAATGATGTGATTCGATAATCTTCTCCTTCATTTGTAAAAGTTACTAGAGAGTCATCTGTGAATAAAACATCTGTGATTGTGCTTGTACTTTTTTCAATACCTAATTTTTGGAATAGTTCTGATAGCATCATTTCACTACCACCATTCATGTGATATTCATAATCGCCATAATAGAAATCTACTGTATAGTAATAAACTACTCCATATACTGAGAAGCTATCTGCATCAAAACTAGCTGTTTCTTCTGTATTTAATTCGATTAAGTCAGTGCCATCTTCTTTGAAGTGTATGCCTGAGAATGTTACATCTTCTGTATCTAAAGCATGGTCTTTTAAATCGATACTCACATTTACTGTATTTGCCGGTTCAATTTCATTATTATTCTCATCGAGGATTGTAATATCAAAGAATCTTGCATAAGGTAAAGTATTCGCTTCTGTATTTTCATTTTCAAATACTTTTTCTGCTGTTGTTTCTAAATACGTATTATATTCTGTATCATTATTTTTAATTTCTTCTACGACTAAAGTAGCGTTATTTGGAATACTTGCTTCCGCGTCATAACTTACTTCTACTTTATAGTCTTCATTATCCACAACTAGTGTTCCAGATTCATATACAGTCTTTGTGTCTTGAACCTCTTCACTTTGTTCTGTTTCAGTTTCTTCTGCATGAATTGTAGTGATTAATGATCCATTATTTACTACTAATAAACCACACAGCAACAGCTTATAAAAATTCTTAAAATATTTCATACAAAAATCTCCCCGGGTAACTTAAAAACATGGCTAACCCTACCTATTAAATTATAGTACAATCGCACTAATTTTTTATTCTCATTTTCAAAATTGTCTATTATTTTAGCGAATACGAATACGCAATAAAATGTGGCAATTCAAAAATAATTAAGATTTCTGAATGCCTAACAATGTCAACGGTTTCTATATTATACTAGGTTTATGGATACCAAATTTAACTTTTGGACACAAAGAGAAAAGATGCCAGATGGTTATGGCTTTGGACAATTTTCTAAAACACACTTATTGATGATTGGAGTCACGAGCATTTTTATTGTGGTCATATCTCTTCTATATAGCTATTGCACACTAGAAATAAGATCTATTATTAGAATCACTATTGCGATTACTTTAATTGTTTTAGAGCTAATGAAATTAGCTGTTTTATATTTTACACACGGAAAAGTTTCTGAATATATCCCATTAGAAATATGTAGCTTTGGGGCCTATAGCATCATGGTGGATGCTCTTTTTAGCCCAAATATTTATATTCCAGAATTATTATTAGTTGCCTTTCTTCCTGCTGCAGTTATCGCTTTACTTTATCCAACAACAATTTCACTACCTGTATATAATTTCTATACACTACATCAATTTATATTCCACTGTCTTATCGTAGCTTATGCTATTTCTAGATTCGCCGCTGGAGAAATTGTTTTTGATTATGCAGGTGTTTGGGTATCTATCCTATCAATCTTTTGTATTGCTTTATTTGTCTATATTATCGATGTTACTTGCAATCGAAATTTTATGTTCCTTATACATGATGAAGGAAGTTCTCTTCTAACAACAATACGCAATATATTTGGAAGTGGTCATAAGTATACACTTGCATTAGTTGGTATATCTGTTGTTGTGATTCATATTTTCTACTTCCTATTTAAATTGATTGAAATATTATGCAATTAAAGAAATTGATGTATAGAATTACATCTTTTTCTTATGCAGACCATATTCATCCATTTCATATACCACATTCACAACTTCTTCTAAATACTTCCTATCATGTGATATCGAAACAACACAACCTTTAAATTCTTTTAGTCTTTCTCTTATTACCGGTTGAGATAAAGGAGAAAAGTTTCTAGTAGGCTCATCAAGTAATAACACATTACTTCTTTCTAACAACATCTTCACAAATAATAATTTAGCTTTTTGACCACCCGACAATTCATTAATACTATGTTCCATTTCATCACTTGTATAACGCATTGAACCTAAGTATTCTCTAGCTTTAGTAATACTTTCTTTATCGCCTTTATCAGCCAAGTAATCAATAGGCGTTTTATTAAGTGGTAATACTTCTAAATAGTTTTGAGGCATATAGAAGACTTTAATATCATTTCTGTCTTTTAATTCTTCATATAACTTCTTTAATAAAGTTGTTTTACCAACACCATTTCTTCCAATGATACAAACCTTATCACCACCATGGACTTCTAGTTTTATATTACTTGATAGAAGTTTATTATCAGGACTATATAGTTTTTCTAATTCATAATTAAGAATGGTTTTACTAGGTGGTAAATAAATATCTTCATCAAAAGATAAGAAGATAGCTTCTTCTATTACTGGCATC
>CACXEN010000046.1 GCA_902766675.1 uncultured Erysipelotrichaceae bacterium | reverse complement strand
TAATGGACTTTCTTGCATTTCGGGCAGGTATACGCAAATAACTTGCCAGACAAAAGATCCTCCTTCGCCTGTGGGTTTAATTTCGTATTGATGCTCTGCCATATTATAAATTCGCCTTCTGTGCCGCAATCCGGGCATTTGATTTTCTGTGTGTTTTTTAGGGACATGGGGTTCACCTTTGGTTTATTATTTTTGTGCTATGTGTGCTTGGATAAATGATACCACTTTTTACATGTATGTTAAAATATTTCAGGAATTATTTAATTGTTCTAATGCCAACGTTCATTTTGATAGTATACAGTACTTCCCTCAATTTCCAGCAAAAGACGATTTATAAAATTTCTTGCTAACTTTCTAACCAATTTATTATGATAAGATTGATTATAATAATTTCTAAGACAATTATAGCACGATGTATTTTCATCACAGCATTCTTTACTAACCTTATCCAAGCCAGCCTTAAGAGAACCTACAATGGCATCTTTGCTAAGTAATCTTTTTACATGCCCCGCTCCACCTGGTACATTATCATATAACAAGATATCATAACTTTGCATGTCTAAATTAAACTCTAAAACACCATCAATATCTGTTCTTTCAATGCCCAAAGCAATGCTAACACCCTCTAGGAAAGCATATAGAAAAGACAATGCCTGCGGAAAACTGATTTTGTCTACTGAATCCAGCATCGGAATAGTAAATCTGGCAACATCTGTCTCAAATTTATGTCCTAAACGGATATATTCAAGCGTATCATTAGGGCAATTGTATTGTTTATAGTTTTTATGTGTTTTCAATGTTTGTGGCATTTTTAATCCTTTTTTTACTATATCACTGTAACCACATTCTGGGCACATATAAAATCCAGACTTATTCATAACAAGAAGTTCATCATCACTACTTGTTTCTACTCCCAAAACAGATCCAATAACTAAACGTGTTTCATCTGTTTTTCCTCCACCAACGTAAGTAACTTCGCCTGCATATGATCTCTTAGGTTTTAGATATGTGGTTTCTTTGGTTTCTCCACTTTTAAATCCATAACTAGGTTCAATATAGTATTCTGCTGCCACAATTTCTATATTCTGACCACAATATCTACACTTAGTATTATCACCTATACTCAAAAAAATATTAGTTCTTTTACAAGAAGGACAAGTAACAAACCAATTCCTTGTAAATTGAGAATTCTTTTTTAGCGTGATATACTTTGATGTGTATTTATTTTTATCAACTATAACCTCCGAATCAGGTGCATATTCAGAAATAGCAATTTTTAGATCCCGACTCATTGCATATTTATTGGTAGGTTTTCCATTCTCATATACTTGAAGATCAACTACATCCACAGGAAATCCATATTTAGGAATAACACAATATCTGGATAATGATTCTAGTACATCTTGCTTTTTCAATTTTTCTATTTGATTTTTATAATAATCTGAATCAGAACCACGATCCTCTTTTATCGCTAACTCTTTAGCCTTTTCATATTCCTTAATCATCTCCAAAATAGATTCTGAAAAATGAGTCATTTTCTCATCTTCTCCACCCATTTCATCTATCCATTTAAAATTCTTATATTCATCATATTGTCTTTCCGGGATGATTTTATCGTTGATATAATTATTCAAATCTTCGGGATGTGAAAGCATATACTGCTTAAACATTTCTGTACCGCCATTAACAACCAGTGCCTCAAGGCTCTTAAACATCTCCGGATGTAATCTGAAGAAATATCCCAGACTAGTAGCCATCAAATGCCTTATAATAATCTTTTTATTTAAGACGTTAAAACAAGGCGGATTGATTACTCCAGAAATCATCTTTTCTGGCTCCATAAAATATGTGTAATCATGAGAACCTATCCCGCAATATGTTAAAATATATGCTGCACTATCTTTCCTTCGACCTGCTCTACCCGCTCTCTGCACATAATTAGCAGGTGTTGGAGGGACATTACGCATAAATACTGTTTCCAGCCCACCAATATCAATTCCCATTTCAAATGTTGTAGAACAGCTAAGTATATTAATTTTTTTATTTTTAAAATCTTTCTGATACTCCTTTGCCTGTTTTCTTTCAAGTTGAGCTGTATGTTCCTGAATCACAATACCCTCTATCTTTTTTTCTTTATATTGATTTCGATAGAAATTCATCGCTAATACTTCATCTGGATCAACTTTCGATAATATACCTGTACATCTATCCTGTGTACATTTTCCTCTAAGATTGTACGGTGTCAATTTTCCACATTTACTACACTGATAAAATTTTGAAGTTTTGTAATTTTTAAGCACATACCTGCTGGCATCAATTTGATATGCATCTTTCTTTTCATGCTTAAATAAAATCTTCTCACTACCAGCAACTTCACTTGCCTGAAGTAAAAGATCAAATATTATATTCAAGGCACTCTTAGCTTCTTCTGAAGCACAATCAAATACTTTTTTTACAAACCTTACCACCATATTCTCATCACCTTTTACAGGCAAAAAGCTTCTGATACCCTGAGTAGTTTTAGGGCAGTTAAGCATAACATAATTATTAAATCTTCTGTATTCTAAAATATCCTTTTTCTCATCTGGCGTAAGTGTAGACTTCACAAAATTAATTGCTGGTGCAACCTTAAATACTCCTAATACGACTTGCATTAGAATGTTTAGCTCATCTTTATTCATTTTGCAATTATACTGTGCAAAGACTTCTTCTACTTCCTCATTTGTAAGTTCATTTAATATTTTATATATATCCAAATCAAAATAATATAATCCAAGTCCTTCACTATCATATGAACCATCAACTCGCAAAAGATCAACCAGAATTGCTGCCCATGCATTTTTATGTGCCCCCATATTATTGTGGAATAAATCTTTCGTCTTTATTTCCTCTGTCAGATAAGATGCAAGCTCATCAACCCCCATATCTTTATAACCATTTTTTACTATCATTTCCCATATCAAGCGTTTTCTGAGCATTCTTACATGATTTGCATCAAAGAATACCGCGGCAAAGCTTGCCTGTTGTCTACTATCCGAAAAAGCTAAATACTGTTTAACATTTTCTTTTTTAGGAATGCCAGCCACCTTATTCACAGGCTTCAACGAAATCTTCTTAACCTGCTTTATTTCCTGATCTCCCTCATCAATAGCTTCATAAAGCATCTGTGCTATTAATGCAGTTCCTTCATCTTTTCCCATATTAAGAGATCTGACAACTCCTGATTTTCCCTTATGACCACAGCAGGGACATTGCGAGATATTATTATAAATAAAATCTTCTTCATCTGATTTTTTTTGCTTTATCAAATAAGCACTGAAACGAAACGTCTCCCCACACTTACATTTTCTAGCATTAAGGTTTTTTGCGGCATGAATTTCTCCACATTTTGCACAAATACTACATTCTTCAAGAACATCTTTATTTACTTCTTCCTCATTTATAACATTTTCAAGTATGAAATAATCTATTTTAACATTTTCTTCATCCCCATAATTTTCATATATATCAATCTCTTTGTTTTGAAGCAAATAATCCATTTGATTATCTTCCCTACGTCGAATTTTGCCAATAATATATGGAGATTTACAATATCGACAATTCCCAACTTCAAAAGCCTTCATACCATCAATTTCATTAATCTTGGTAAGACTAAGCTTTGGTTCTTTTCCCAGAGTAACATATGCACCTGAAATCGGGCGTACGAATGAATGATATTTAAGATCAAACAACCCAACACCATCTTTCTCTGCCGCGTTGATTATATCAATTAACGCAATAAGCTCTTTCTTTGACATGTACTCACAAAACTCATTATAAAGAACTCTAAAATCTTTACTCCCTGATTTTAATAATGAACTTAGAGCATGAACATTCTGATCTTTAGAAAGTAACTCAAACAAAACTGCCTTAATATCAAAGGCGCTACAGTTATAATACTTACAAGATATCTTCTTTACCTCTTCCAAAGATTCCATATTATCTTTAATAGCCTGATAATCGCATCCCGCAACTCTATATGCCGCAGTCTCCTGCAATGGAATTCTCTTAGAAAAGATTATATCGCTAACTTCATATTCAACAGATGTTAGATTCTTAGCAAACTTAATTATATCTGTTTCAGATTTTCCCTGCTGACCCAATGTCGCACTGGTAAGAATAAACTGTGGACGTTTTGGTGCTAATCCTGTAAGTCTTCTAAGTAGAAGTGATAGCTCAATACCAAGAGCACCATTATAGGTATGCGCTTCATCTAACACTACATATTTCCAATTCTGCAATCTCTTCTCTTCGAAAATTGCATAATCATTTGGTCGAATAAGCAAATACTCAAGCATTGAGTAATTTGTAAAGAGTAAATGCGGCGGATTCTTACGGATTTCCTCTCTGGACACAAGTTCATTTTCTGGAATTACTGTTTCATTTTCTTCGCCTAACTTTTTCCTTGTATTTGTGGTTGTCTTTTCTGGTGTATCACCCGTAAAAAAACCAAAGGTAATCTCCTGACAATGCAACAAAATCTTTCTAATACGATCAATCTGGTCATTTACTAATGCATTCATAGGATAAAGGAAAATAGCTCTAACGCCAACCTCCTTATTTCCCTTTTCAACATCAAAAAGTAAATCATTCAAAATAGGATACAAGAAACTTTCAGTTTTACCAGAACCTGTACCTGTTGTAATTATTGCACTATGTCCTTTTCCAATAATCCGAATTGCCTCTTCTTGATGAAAATATAACGGTCTGATGAAATTAATATCATCCAATCTCTTAAATGCTTTACACACAACTCCTTCTTCCATTAATGATTCCAAACTTTTTCCCCTTTGAAACGGAAAACTTAAGTCAACATATGGTCCCTTGAATAATTGCTCCTTTTCAAGTTGCTCTACAAATAGTTTTTGTAAACGACTCCTTCCAAAATCAAATGATGACTTCAAATACTCTTTATATTTATCATTTATGTATTGTGATCTCTCAATCGGATTCAGTTTCTTCACTGCTCATCTTCTCCCTTCATACTAATGGTATACAAAAAAATATCTGGTGCGGTTGGATGTTCCATTGAATTTAATATTCCTCTATGTTCAGGATCAAACAACAACCCATCCCCTTCGTTTGTCATATAGATATCCATTGTATCTTCGATAACATCACTACATATTTCGACTTCAACAGGATTGATATTGTAAAGGAAAAAATCACCTCTATATGACTTACTATATATTTGTCCTTCGAAGATCCCTTTCTGCATATCAATAACATCAGTTAATTTTAAATAATATTTATTGAAGAACCACTGTTTTTCAACAAATTTGCCTCGAATACTCTGATTAAAATATGCCTCAGTTATCTTAAATGATCTGCCAACGAAGTCTTCCTTCGAATAAAATGTCCTACGTTCCTCCAATAACAAAGTATTTTTTCTAAGTTGAAGAATCTTTGTCTTCTCATGAAACCGTATGATATATTTTTGAAAAGATTTAAAGTTAGTGAGTGTACTAGTTTGATTACTTTCTAATAATTTGCTTGTTAGTATCTTCTCTTCCACCGGATTAAACAATTCATAGAATACCTTATTTTTTCCATGAAAAACTGGTGTAATCGTTACTCTTTTGGGATTATCCAAGCACAATATTTCTGTTTTTTCTTCATCAATAAAACATTTGTTATAACAACGCATTACATATTTCACTTTACTGTTTGCAGTAAAAGCGAGTGTTACATATTTGTTACCATTCCTATAAGATTTTAAAAAGAAAATCGGCAACTCTTTGTAATAATCCCTATTAACTAACTTAATATCATCCTCTGCCAGTCTTCCTGCCTCTGTATAAATCAACAGTCCATCACATTCTGAATCATACAACATCAAAACACTCTTATCATTTATATCATCTATCCATAGGTCTTCGAGTTTCGAACACCATTCACCTTCCGATAACTTGTAGAAGCCAAAGTCAAAAGGTAAGTAATAACTATAACATTCCTCTGCATAATCAAACTTAATAAAGCCCGGATCAAAATTCCCTGCAATAACCTTCGTATCAATGCTATGCTGTAATAACTTTGATGATACTTGAACTCTATAAACAGAATCCTCTAATTCCTCTCTTGAAAATATTAGACTTGTATCATATGCCATATCAGCTTGCAAAATCTTACTCTTTCCACCCGCTATTAAACGATTTACTTCAATTTTATATATTCCTGATTCTTTTAAATTTAATTCAACAACATACTTTATGGAATGATTTTTTTCAGTAGATTTATACTGCATTTCACTTAATTTATGTGGTTTACCATTAATATTTATTTCGAATTTTGTCGATGCCTTATCTGCTTCAAAAACCACAAAACAAATATCATGATATACAGATATTACTTTATCCTGCCCTTCTTTTTTTACTATGCAATTAGGATACACTTGTCCAAAAATACCAGGCTTTGCCATAGACGAGAAATTGAAAACATCATGTCCAATTTCAATAGCATCACCTAATCTTACAAGTTTATATCCAATACAATAATTGTCTTTTGTAATGATATTGTCTATTGCAGTATCGCCCTTACTGTAAACAACATACACCATACCTTCAAAATCAATATTGTTGTGTATTTCCTGTCCTTCATCATTAAAAACTATACAATTGCGATAAAACTTCTTTCTACTATCATATATAACCTCATTGTCAGCCTCTAATCTATATTCGAGCTTTCCCAAGGGGTTTGTAATTTCAATTTTTTCTGACTTAACCTGATATCCTCCAATAATCTCACGAATATCACAATTATTATTTCTGTATATTTCCTCTCCATCGTTATACACTACAACTGCAATATTTCTGTAGTCATACTGCGATTTAACTCTATGCACCGGAGGATTTAGGTATACAGAATTATTGTGTAGTATAAGCTTTGGCTCCCAACGTGATCTTAGCTCGGAATCGCTCTTCCTACGCATGTATCCCTCTCTAACACTTTCCTTTAATGTTCTCTCCCAGCCCTCATACCCAACTTTTAAGTAGGGATTAAAAATGGTTACTTCTTTATCCCAAAAGCGACGATCTATCAGTTTAACAATAATAATACTTAACTTAATAACTGCATCTAATCCATCTTCTCGGCTGATTAACTGCTTTGTTGAAGCTATTAATTTGTAACTTTTCTGAGTAACATTAATAGAGATATTATCTCCCTCAGAAAGCATATTATTTCTCAAACCTTCAAATACAAACCGAAAATCCTCATATGGCTCCTGCGAAAGATCATATTCAAAATTCAACTTATAAATATCAAAAATAAATTCAAAGAACGCAGAAAGAAACGCCTGAGGCACAATGGCATTTTCTAAAGCCACATTAATTATTCTGGCTCTGCTACCAGATTCAGATTGTTTTTTATACTTGCTTAATATAGAACGGATTTTTCCTTCTATCTTTTGCTCAGAAAATCTTTCATACAAATCTTTATATGTATCTCGTACACTATCATAATAATTGCCATCATATTCAAGCATGGCAATAAGGACTAAGGAAACTACTATAATTTCCGGATTTCTGCAATATCCACTATACGAACTAACAACTTGCATAAGATTTTTCTCAGCTCTACTATGAATTTCATTCATTGCTAATTCATTATTCAAAATATCAATCAGATCTACGCCAATATTTTTCTTTTCTTTAACTAGTTTACACAAATATGCAAGCTTAGTCTCAAATTGTGCATTCCTAATTCTGACATTTAACATCTTAAGAAGCTCAGCCTGTTCTTCTTCTGTTACGATTCCATCCTCAAGAATATCATCAATTGTCTTGCATAATTCTGCACTTGGTTTATGATTTCTTATACTATCGCCATAAATATCCATCCATTCTTTTAAACGCCAAACTTCTGCTTCATTTACCTCCCCATCGCAGACTACGCCCTCAATAATTCCATTAAGTTCATAAATACGTGCTGAACTATCGCCCGAATCTTTCATAAACTCTTCGCAAGTAGTTATCAATATTGCCTTCTCTGAATCATCAATCACATGATCTTCAAGAACAGAATCCACCATTTTGATTAACTCTATTTGTTGCTTGTCATATGCAAGATTTCTATTTTTATCCACCCAAGATTGAAGGCGCAACACTTCTTTTTCATTTATTACACCATCAAAATCTATACCTTTTATAATCCCTACAAGTTCATTTATATTTTGCAAACTTTAATCCTCCCTCGTATAATCAAGTTTTTCAGCCTTCTATATGCGACAGTTATCTAATACTCTTCATTCAACCTGCCACTATAATCCCCTCTTACAGGAACTAACTCTGACAAAGTATTCTCGCCTACTCCATAATAGATTCCACCCACAAAGTATTTTCCTTGCATACAAAATACTAATATTCTTTGACTGGTCGACACTTTTGAGTGCATCAACTGTTTCATTGCGCAATATTGAATTACATTCACACTATCTACATCTATATCAATATTATAATTGCTTCTTAAATAATACTCATAATCTTCTGCAGATATATCGCACTCATTTATTACCTGCCAATCATAAACATAATAAGTAGAATCAGGAATATTGGCATCACCATCTGCAAAAAGTATCACCCCTTTTAGCATATCTAAATATGTATTATTTCGATTCCATACTGGAAGCAAATACCCTATACTATCAAGATCTCCGTATTCAATGTTCGCAACCAAATGTTCCGGAACATCTCCAATGAATTCCTCTCCTCCAAATCCCATAGTTTCATACATTTTCTCTACTCGTTTTGTCCGACCTTCCAAGGTTTCCATGTAGTACAAACGTTGCTCCTCCTCATAATCGTCTCTCCAACCTTCGATTTTGTCATACATGTCCGACATTCCATCCTGATAATTCCTATTCAAGTAATTCTCTGCCTCATCAAAGTCATTCTGGTCACAATAATTTTCAACAATTGAACGTTTCATACGCAAGATATAATTCTTAGAATTTCTATAATATTTCATTTTTCTCAGCGTATTAATGCCATCTTCACATGTCTGAATACACGTTGGATCCTTCTCATATTCTGATACAACAAAGCTATATGCACTATTCAATAATATATTAGAAATAATAAGTACAACAATAAATATGCTACTATAAACGATAACCTTGGTTTTATGTTTTTTGAAAAACGTATTAATCTTATTCAATTGTTTCTCTCCTCTCTTACACATCTACATTCCTATACCTTCTCTGATAATAATCCATCGTCCGATACCTAATCACATCCCTCATCTGATCTACGAACACCGGATTATCAATCACATCTTGCAGCTTCTCGCTAAGTGCCAGAGCACATCCATCACGTTTTACGAAGAATCCATCTCCAGATTCCTGCAAGAAATGTACTGGCATTTTCAGAATCTTATTTATATGCTCTTTATCTGAAATCGCCATGTACTTCTCATAGGTCATATCCTCGTCCAAGTCCTTCCAGTTTGTTCCGGTTGAGAAAAACTCTTTCCAGCTTGCAAGCAACTGTTGCTCCGTGACTTCCATTCGGATGTCTCCATGATTGTAAAATGCCATAAGCACCGGCATCTTATAGACTTTTGACATCTTTGTTGTCTCAATCAAACAGACAAATTTGTAACCTTCTCCCTGTAAAAATTCCTTTTCTTCTTCTGATAACTCATTCAAATTCTTTTTATAATCCAAATAAAAATTAAATGGATTCTCCTTAGAATGCTGCATTGCTAACTGATATACGTCATCATCCATATATGTAAATAATTCCAATCTGGACGGTGATTTATCAAGTAGATTTTTCACACGATAATATTCATTACGTATGCAATCCTTTACCCGCAGGGTACGTTTATCCATCTCCGCGAAAAGATCTATAAGTTCCAGATCAAAATCAATCATGCAATCATCTGGGAAATCTGTCCGATCCGCTGGATTATATGTCTTTGTCTCTGAAAATGTCTTTCCTGTCAGTAAGAATCGTACGCGTCCAGCTTTCTCATAATTCCCGATAAAATCAAGGACATTCAGATACTCTTTGCCCATGCTCTTTCGAAGTCCCCTGCCGAGCTGCTGCAGAAAAACAATTGGTGATTCCGTTGGGCGCAGAAACATTACCATATCAACAGCAGGTATATCCACACCTTCATTGAACATATCAACAGAGAAAATCACTCTGATTTCGCCCTGCATCAGTCTTTGGATTGCTATACTTCTATC
>CACXEN010000045.1 GCA_902766675.1 uncultured Erysipelotrichaceae bacterium | reverse complement strand
TATCCTGATATAAAACCTTTATTCTTTATATAAGCTAATCTCATATTCTTTATTATTTCTTTCATATAACAAATATAGAATCTGATTATTATAGATAAAAACAGCATTTTCAATATCAGGAAAATATATTTGTGTACCAGGCTGTAACACTAAATATTGATTGATAAATGATAATTTAAAATCTTTTCCATCATGTCGAAAATATATGACATTATCTTCTAGTGTTACATCATAACTAGTTAGAAGTATTTTTCTAATTTGGTTAGCGGATATTAAATCTTGTATTTCATAATTCCGATTCAATAATGGTTGGAAACTATTCAATGAATTTACTAATATGGGCAAGCACATTAGCATCATAGATAAAGCAATTAAGAATTCTAATAAGATTGATCCTCTTCGATACATATTTCTTCCACTTGTAATGTGTCTAACATTGTATGAAATGATTCATTATTATTTTGAATATGGTCATATGTGATGCCTTTATTATGCAATGTGACTTGCGTAGATGAAACAACTAATAATACGACAAAGCTAATAATATATAGTCCAATCATTGCATCACTTAATAAAAATCCTTTATTCTTTAACAACAATTGAACCACCTCCCAATTCCACAACTATACTTTTCCCATTATCGAAATGAAATGTTTGGGCATGATTGATATTCCCTTGTTTATTAAATTCATAATTGTATTCTTCAGAGATAACTCTTTCAGCATTAGCTAAAGCTTCTGATTGTTTGAAATGAAATGATGAAATAAATTCAAAATAGTCCATGTTTATTGTTTTATGCTGTATATTGATTAATACAAGTAAAATGGAAAGAATACTAATTACTACACATAATTCAATTAAGGTATATCCTTTATTCCACTGCTGCATGTCCATCCACAATTGTCATTTGGTGATTCCCATCACATGTGATTTGATCTTCTGATAAAAAACCTGCAGAAACCAAATCGGAAACACTATTTGGATATTCTCCATTTTCTAACTTATATTGCAATATCGCCGCATCACCTACTTTCTCCATAGCTTTACAGCCTTTACTATTTATGACATCCATTGTTTTTCTGATATTCGGAACAGCCAATAAGAATAAAACTGAAATAATTAAGATTACAATTACCATTTCTAATAAAGTAAAACCTTTTCTAAATCGCTTCATTTTAGCTCCTTTCTACGACATGTCTATATACATATACATGAAATATTTGATTCCCCTATCTAAATATTTAAATTCTGTATCATTTGCATAGGAATCGTTAATATTTGATATACAAGTATCACCACAAAACCAAAGCATATATAACTAATTGTTTGAAATGTTTTACTAAATGTTTTAATAGAATTATTTATTTTGATTTGCATTAATTCAATATAGGCTTCCATTACTTCTGTAGGTTGTAATGATAAAACAGAAACTTTCACAAATTGTTTTAATAAATCATCAATTGGTAATGAATGAATGACTTTTAAAAAGTCTTTTCCTTCTTCTAATCCTTCATTTAACCTATCCCCAATATATTGCATCAGAAAACTATCATATCCTTTAATAAACATCACAGTTTCTTTCGTTGATAAACCTTTTTGTAAACAAATGCGATATAGATTTGCGAATTTTTCACTTATGATTTTTTCAAATATATTATTCTTTCGTATTTTATTTAAGAAAAGATATGCTTTGACTTTATTTTTGTCATAAAAAGCATACATAGCTAATACCAAGAAAAATACAATTAGATATAGCAAAATATGAAATATATTATTTAAGATCAATGCGATATTGAATAAATTAGAATCTGTCGTTTGAAATGTATTCAATAAAGAAATCACTGAAGGTAATAAAACATTTGAAAATAGAAATAATCCACCAATCATACAAATGATCAAAATAACTGGATAAGCTAAATTCTTATACAGTATTTTTGTTCTAGTATCTTCTTTATCTATTATTTCTATTGTTAAAGATAATGCATCACTAAGCGGTAAGACTTTCAAAAGATTATTTAAAACACTCGCATATTTGTTAGGTAAATAAGATATAAATATTCTTTCAATATCGATATTGTCTTCGCTATTTAAATTATTAATCGCAAAGATATTATTTAAATCTAAGATTTCATAGATTTGATGAATACTAAAACCACTTTTTAATAAAAGAGATATGGATTCAATTGTAAATTTATCTACTTTATGCCTCCCAACCCCTATTGCACGCAAAGCTGTAGCGCTTTTGGATATCAATGAATTCACTTTGGTGTTTGTTTTCATGAAAATAATACTCCAATTCTTTTTCGTCCATAAATTCATAGATGCTTTTTCTTTCACCATCTTTATTCTTTAATAATCGTTGTGATGAAATACCTTTTAAAACTTCTTTTAATTGATGCTTAGGAACACCTAAATCAACAAATCTTTCAATTGTGCTTAGACAATTTGCACTATGAATACTTGTTAATACTAAATGTCCTGTTAATGCACAACGAACCGCCATCTTCGCTGCTATATCATCTCTAATCTCTCCTACCATTACGATATCTGGATCATGTCGCATCAATTGTTTAATACCCGCCGCATAAGTGAAATTACTTTTTTCATTAATTTGTAATTGCACAAAGCTATCATTATATACTTCGATTGGATCTTCTAAAGTAAATATTTTCTTATTCTCACAAGCACTTAATAATGTATATAACGTTGTAGTTTTACCAGATCCTGTTGGCCCAGCAAAAACAACCAAACCTTCTTTTAAAGTGATAATATGTTTCATCCAATCCACTACATCTTCATCATCAGATAAATCAGAAATAGTAATATTTAAATGATTATTTAATATACGTAATACACCATTAAACATTGCATGATTCACAATTGTCGCAAAACGAAGATTAATAGTTTGTGCACCAATCGATATATCAAAACTACCTGTTTGTGGTTCAAATACTCTAGAAATGTCTAGATCTGCTTTATACATTAAATAATTGATTAGCTTATCATCCACAAAGGACTTCTTTAATCTTTTAATTTCATTTCCAACACGCATTTCAATTACTAATTCATTTTTAGTTTTATCATGCATTGTGAAATGAATATCTGTCACATGATACCGTAATGCGATTAATAATAATTCTTTTAGTCTTTTCTCCATATATGTCCTCTAACTATATATATGAAATACAAGCGATTAACCTAAAAATATCCTAAGATTATGTTTAGATGAGCACGCAATTTATGTGGTTATAGGCTTTCTATACCATATGGCGAAATATAAATTGACCACAATAAAACCGGATATCTCTATCCGGTTCCGTTCTGTTTAGTGACCACAAATGGTGTTAATACGTTAAATAAGGGTTATATAATAATTCATTACCTATTGTTGAAGATGGACCATGTCCTGGATAAATCGTTATGCTATGATCCATCTCTTTAAATATTTTTAATGTCTC
>CACXEN010000044.1 GCA_902766675.1 uncultured Erysipelotrichaceae bacterium | reverse complement strand
CGTTTAGACTTTTTACCAATTGGTTTTGGTAGTGTGACAAGTATTGGAGGAGTTGGGCACTATTGCGTATTCCATGAATTGCGTGCCTTCCAAGAAAAACTTGAAAGTAAAGAAGATAAACAAAGAGTGGATGCACTTTATGATTATTGGCAACAACATGATGTAAAAACAATTTATTGCCAAGATATCTTAAATGATTCAACCACAGGCAAATTTATTGATTGCGCTTATCCATTTATGGCAACAGCTAGACTTTCTGGCATGATGTTAAATTATAAAAAACTTGTTAGCCTAGGTATTGAAGGGCTAAAAGAAGAAATACAAAATAAACCACAAAATGCTTTTTTAAAAGCCGCTTATTCTGCGCTAAATCTTTTTAAAGATTGTATTGCATATCAAATTGATTTATTAGAAGAAACGAAAAAGACTGCCAATGAAAAAAGAAAAAAAGAATTAACTTTTATGCAAGAAGATTTGGCTTATATCAAAGAGAATAAACCACAAACTTTCCATCAAGCTTTACAACTCTTTTGGCTATATGCGCTTTGTGCAGGTTGTATTAACTATGGACGTATGGATATTGTGTTAGGACGATTCCTCAAAGATGATTTAGAAGCAGGTCGTTTAACATGGCAAGAAGCATATGACTATATGAAATCATTATGGACATTGATTGAAAATCGAAGAACGACAGTCAATGGCAGAATTATCGTTGGTGGTAAAGGTAGAGAAGATAGTGAAGCTTGCGACCTCTTTACAAAATTATGCCTAGAAGTTTGTAAAGATACACGATATGTGGAACCACAATTTACATTACGCTTTGATTCAAATACAGATCCAGAAATCTTAGATATGGCTTATGAATGTATTGCCCAAGGCGCTACTTATCCAACACTTTATAATGATGATGTTAATGTACCTGCAGTTGAATATGGAATGCGTGTAGACAGAAAGATTGCTGAACAATATATTCCTTTTGGTTGTGGAGAATTTGTAATTCAAGGCAAAAGTGTAGGTACACCAAATACTTTATTGAATCTTTTAAAACTCCTACAGATTTCGATGAATGAAGGTTATGATCCAATGGATCATATATATAAAGCAGGGCCAGTGAAATGTAAACCATTAAGTGAGTTACATACTTTTGATGATTTATACAATCAATATAAAAAAGTTTTAGATTATTATTTTGAATTATCTGTTAAAGCACAAAAGTATTCTTATGAAGTCATGAATCAAGAAGTTTCTTTCTTATTTACTTCAATCTTGATGGATGATTGTATTGGAAGAGGAAAAGCACTATTGGATGGTGGTGTAGAGATATTAGGCGGCACAAATGAAACCTATGGAAATATCAATACCTCGGATGCTTTATATGCGATTAAAAAATATGTTTATGAAGATAAAAAATATACACTAGAAGAATTGAATGAAGCAGCTTTAGCGAATTATGTTGGCTATGAAAGCATACAAAAAGATCTAATTGATGCTGGTAAATATGGAAACGATATCGAAGAAGTAGATGCATTAGCAAATGACTTATATGAATATGTGGCTAAGGGAATTCGTAATGCAGGAATCAAAGAAGGTATGGGTTATTATCTCATCGTGATTTCTAATAATCAGACCAATACCGATTGGGGTAAACAAACAGATGCTAGTTTAGATGGTAGAAAACGTGGTGTCTATATGAATCCAGCGAATAATCCTCAAGGAGGCGCAGCGAAATCAGGTCCAACTGCTGTATTAAACTCTTTATCTCGTTTTGACGCAAAATATCATGGTGGTAGTGTACAAAATATTAAATTTACACCACGCATGATGCATGAAGATAAAGATAAAGTAAAAGCATTATGGAAAACATATTTTAAAAAGGGTGGTTGTCAATTGATGGTTACAGTTGTGGATCATGGAGTATTAGAAGATGCCATGATTCATCCAGAAGATCACCAAGATTTAATTGTGCGTGTAGCTGGTTACAGTGCAATATTTGTGAATCTAGAAAAAGATGTACAAGAAGAATTGTTAAGTAGGACCCTATATGATTAATGTTTCAAATATTGAACGCTTTGCAACCCATGATGGGCCAGGGATAAGAACTACAGTCTTTTTAAAAGGCTGTCCTTTACATTGCCCGTGGTGTGCAAATCCAGAAACATGGAGCACTGATTCACTATTGATGTGGGATAAAAGAAAATGCATTGGTTGCCGTAAATGCAAAGAAGTAGCGAAGAATCATTCTGTTTCTTGGCAAAGTGGAAAATTTGAAGTGAATCAAAATGCTTGTACAAATAAAGAAGAAGTCGCGAAAGCATGTTTGCAAGATGCTTTATCTGTAAATGGGAAATGGATGGAAGAAGAAGACATTATTAAAGAAGTATTAAAAGATAAAGATTATTATGAAGAAAGTAAAGGAGGTATGACTCTTTCAGGAGGAGAGCCATTAACGCAAACCAAACAAGCTATAAAATTATTGAAACTTGCAAAAGAGGCAGGATTACATACGGCGATAGAAACGACTGGATGTTATGGGTTGGAAGTATTACAAGAAGCTGAGCCATATATTGATTTATTCTTATTGGATATGAAACATTTAGATGAAGATAAATTAAAACAGGTAATTGGTATCTCAAAAGAGAATTATCAAAAGAATATTACATGGTTAAGCAAGAAAAGAAGTGAAGATATCATCATTCGTGTACCAGTGATTCCTAGATTCAATGAAGATGTTTTAGAAGATATCATTTCCTATGCAAAAGAATTAAATGTAAAGGGAGTCAATCTATTGCCTTATCATTCAATGGGAAAAACAAAATGGCACCAATTAAATAAAGAATATATGTATGAAGATGAAGAAATGATGGCAAAAGAAAAACTAAAGAAATATGAAAGTGAATTTGTGCATATTGGAGGATAATTATGTTAGATAAGCAAAGACAAATGAAAATCATGGCGGAAATCAAACGAGATGGCTTTGTGCTCATCAAAGATTTGATGGTGTCATTGGATGCTTCTAGATCTTCCATTATGCGTGATTTAGACTTTTTAGAAAAACAAGGATTATTGATTCGACAAAGAGGTGGCGCTTCATTAAAGCCAATAGAAACATCACTCAATACATTTACTGATTTATATACTTTAGATAAAGAAAATATTCAAAAGACACAAAAACAAATTGTCTGTAAAGAAGCTAGCAAACTATTACATGATGGACAATGCATATATGTAGATTCTGGTTCTACAGCAACTTATCTTTCTCCTTATTTAACGGATTTAAATATTACCTTAGTGACACCAAGTGTATTTCTCTTACGACGTTTGCAAGAAACATTTAAAGGGAATGTATTCTTGTTAGGTGGTACATATTATCCAAAATACAATAGTTCTTTAGGGACATTCACCAACCAACAAGTTCAACAATTTAATTTTGATGTCGCTTTATTTACATGCAGTGGATTAAATATAGAGAAAAAAGAAATCACAGTTGTGGATTATGAATTAGGCGCATTAAAAAGTGAAGTATTAAAAAGAAGTAAAAAGAATATATTATTGATTGATTCTTCAAAGCTCCATATGAGTGCACCTTGTCGTTTTGCGAGTTTAGAAGATATGGATGTCATATTTATTGATGACTTAGAAAAGAT
>CACXEN010000043.1 GCA_902766675.1 uncultured Erysipelotrichaceae bacterium | reverse complement strand
TCAGAAATATATGACAATGGTTCAATTTATCGTGCGCCTGCATTAGATAAAGATTTGCTATATCGAATTTATCAAGAAGTTCTTAAATTCTTACCAATTATAGAAACAATCCAATTCCAAACCGATGAGGCAGAGCGTATTTTTTATGATAAAAATATCGAAAGAGTTCCACGCTATCGCGCAGAAATGAAAGTCTTTCGTGTTGGAACTATTTGTGACTTTACAATTGATGAGATGTTTGAAAAACATATCGATAAAAATGTATTAAAGATTACTATTTCAACATTCGATGAAGAAAAAACAAATGATTTATATATGCATCTAAAAAATATGTTTTCTGATGTTAGCTTTGTGACACTTAGCCATACAACCTTTATAGAGATTTGTAATAAAGGTTACAACAAAGGTACTTTCATTCAATATTTAATTGATCACTATTATAAAAAAGAAGAAATTGCTGTCGTTGGAGATGCATTAAATGATTATGATATGTTTCAAAAAGCAGGTTTGAAATTCGCAATGAATCCAGGCAATAAATTTCTAAAACAAAATGCCGATTATATTGTGGATTCTGTAGCAGATGCTATTGCAATAATATTAGAAAAGAATGGTCAGTAATTACTGACCATTCTTTATCTTTTCCTCTTCCTCTTCTTCAAGTTCTCTATATGCAACTTTTCCAACAAGTGTCTTTGGTAATTCTTTTCTGAATTCAATTTCTTTAGGCATTGCATATTTTGCGATATGTTCGCGACAATAAGCTAAGATTTCTTCTTCTAATTCTTTGCTTGGATGATATTGTGGCTTCAACATAATGAATGCTTTTACTGCTTGCATACGATATTCATCGGGAATACCTATTACACAACTCATTTGAACTTTTTCGTGTGCATCTAAGATATTTTCTAACTGACCTGGATAAATATTATATCCAGAAGAGATAATCATTCTCTTTGCACGTCCTTTAAAGTAAATGAATCCTTCTTCATCCATTACACCTAAGTCACCTGTATAAACCCAAGTAAGTCCATCAGCGTGTTTGCGTAATGTTTTATTGGTTTCTTCTTCGTTGTTCATATATCCCTTCATCACAGTAGGGCCTGCTAAAAGGATTTCGCCTTCCTCACCATAAGGAACTTCTTTATCTGTATTTGGTTCAACAACTTTGATATATGTATCAGAGAATGGAACCCCAATACTTCCTTCTTTATATCTATCTCTAGGTGTTAAACAACAAGCTGTTACAGTTTCTGTTGTGCCATATCCTTCACGTACTTGAATTGCGGCATTATGATCTGCCAAGAATTTATCAAATTTCTTTTTTAATTCAATGGACATAGAGTCACCACCAGAGAATACGCCTTTTAAACAACTTAAGTCAGCCTTTTCCATAGTAGCAACTCTTAGCAGTGCTTCATAAAGTGTTGGTACACCAGCAATGAAATTACATTTGTATTTGGTGATTAATTTTCCATAACTCTCGGCTGTAAATCTTGGCACCAATACACATCTTCCACCTTGTGACAACATTGTATGTATACATACCCCTAATCCAAATCCATGGAATAGTGGCATCGCTGCTAACATTTTGTCTCCAACTCTAAACATTTGGTTTGCGGCTACGACTTGTTGGCCTAATGCATTGAAGTTTTTATTGGAAAGCATAATTCCTTTTGTCGTACCAGTAGTTCCACCTGAATATAAAATTACTGCTGTATCATCTGCTTTTACATCTTCTTTATAGTTATAGAAACAGAATTTACCCATCAACATGAATTCAACCCAACGAATCACTGGCGCATCCTTTGGAATCTTTTCTATTTTTCTTCCCTCTGTTAGCATATAGCCAGCTCTAAGTGGTCTAGATAATTCATCTTTTACACTCGCAATAATAATATTTACGATTTTGGTATTTGCACGAATTTTTTCGAACTTGTGATAAAACTGATCCAATGTAATTGCAGTTACACTTTCTGATGCATTCAAATAGAATTCAATTTCTTTTTCAGCAGAAAGTGGGTGAATCATATTCGCAATTGCGCCAACAAGATTGACTGCATAAAACATATAAATTGCTTGTGGACAGTTTGGCATCGCAATTGTAACTTTGTCACCTTTTCTTACCCCAAT
>CACXEN010000042.1 GCA_902766675.1 uncultured Erysipelotrichaceae bacterium | reverse complement strand
GCATTATAAGAACGTAAAGAAACACGTTTGATATAGCCATCTTTTGAAACAGTAACCATTACTCTTTCATTCGCAATCATTTGTGCTTTATCAATTACGATTTCTTCTACTTCTTTTTCAATTCTTGTACGTCTTTCATCACCATATTCTTCTTTTACTTCTTTTAATTCTTTGATGATGACTGAACGTAATACATTTTTATTTTCAATAATTGATTTCGTTTCTTCAATCTTATTGACTAATTCGGCGAATTCATTACGCAATACAGTAATATCTGTATTACTCAAACGATATAGACGTAATGTTACTATCGCTTCTGCTTGTATATCATCAAATTTATATTTCTTCATCAAGTTTTTCTTCGCATCTGCTTTATCTTCAGAATTACGAATAATCTTGATAACATCATCTAAGATTGATACAGCTTTCATCAAACCTTCGATGATATGACATCTCGCTTCCATACGATCTAATTCATATTGTGAACGTTTTAATACAACTTCTTTTCTAAATTCTATGAATGCGTCTAAAAGACCTAAAACACCAACTTGTTCAGGATGTTTATCAATAATTGCGACATTATTGTAGGAATAATAAACTTGTAAATCTGTATTCTTATAGAAATAGTTTAGGATAAGATTTGCGTCTGCCTCTTTTTTGATATCAACGACAATCTTCAATCCATTTCTATCACTTTCATCTCTTACATCTAAAATACCATCGATTTCTTTTGCGACACGGATTTCATCCATCTTTCTTACCAAGTTCGCTTTGATTACTTCATATGGAATTTCCGTGATAATAATTTGTTGGTCACGTTTATTCTCAACAATTTCACACTTTGCACGTACGACAATTCTTCCTTTACCAGTCTCATATGCATCACGTATACCATCTTCACCTTGCACAATACCTCCAGTTGGGAAGTCTGGTCCAGGCATAATATCCATAATATCTGCTAGATTACAATTAGGATTTTTTAGTCTAAAAATAGTCGCATCAATCACTTCATTCATATTGTGCGGTGGCATATTTGTGGCATATCCTGCCGCAATACCAGTAGCCCCATTTACAAGCATCACAGGAAAAGGTACAGGTAAAACCGTTGGTTCTTTTTCAGTATCGTCATAGTTTGGTGTCATTTCTACTGTATTCTTATCTAAATCAGCTTCCATGACTTGTGTTATTTTCGCTAATCTGACTTCTGTATAACGCATTGCGGCTGCTGGGTCATCATCAATGGAACCATTATTACCATGCATATCAATCAGTGGTAATCTTACTTTCCAATCTTGTGACATACGCACCATTGCATCATAAACAGAACTTTCCCCATGTGGGTGGAAGTTACCAATAACTAAACCAACAGATTTAGCAGATTTTCTATATGCACGATCCCATGTATTTCCATCATGATACATCGCATATAGAATTCTTCTTTGTACTGGTTTTAATCCATCACGGGCATCAGGAAGTGCACGTTCTTGGATAATATATTTCGCATAACGACCAAAACCAGCTCCCATGATATCTTCCAAGAGCTGTGGTACATATTTTGTGTTATCTTCAATCTTCTTTTTCTTTACCATTACGATTCAACCTTAAAATCATCTTCTAATGTGAATGAGACGTTATTTTCAATCCATTCTCTTCTTCTTTCCGCTTTATCCCCCATCAATGTAGAAACTCTTCTTTCTGCCTTCATCACATCATCTATACCAACTTTGATTAATGTTCTAGAAGCAGGATCCATTGTTGTTTCCCATAATTGGGTTGCGTTCATTTCACCCAATCCTTTATAGCGTTGGATTTCAACTTTTCCTAGTTTCTTACGCAAAGCATCTAACTCTTCATCGCTATAACAATATTCAAGTGTTTTACCTTTTGTGACACGATATAAAGGTGGTAGTGCAATATATACCATACCTTGTTCAATTAATGGACGCATATACCGATAGAAGAATGTCAATAAAAGAATTTGAATATGACTACCATCATCATCGGCATCGGTCATGATAATTACTTTATTATAGTTACTTTCGTTATAGTCAAAATCAGGACCTACACCTGCGCCTAAAGTATAAATAAGTGTATTTAACTCTTCGTTTTTCTCAATATCCGCAAGTGTACATTTTTCTGTATTTAATACTTTTCCTCTTAGCGGTAAGATAGCTTGATAGAATGAGTCTCTACCTTGTTTTGCGCTACCTCCAGCAGAATCACCTTCGACCAAGAATAATTCTTTGATACTACTATCTTTTGTATTGGCTGGTGCTAATTTTCCAGATAATACTTTTTCTTGTTTGCCTGCACGTTTTCCTTTACGGGCTTCTTCACGTGCTTTTCTTGCGGCCTCACGTGCCAAAGCTGCTTTTTGCATCTTACGCACTAAGTTATCTGATTGCTCTTTATTTTCATCTAACCAATAAGAAAGCTTCTCTGAAACAACAGAGTCAACTGCAGATTTCGCTTCAGGTGTTCCTAGCTTTCCTTTTACTTGGCCTTCAAATTGTAATAATTCTTCTGGAATAGAAACTGCTAGAACAGTTGTTAAACCTTCTCTAACATCGCTTCCTTCTAAATTCTTATCTTTTTCTTTTAATAAACCAACTTTTCTAGCATAATCATTGATTGCTTTCGTAAAAGCTGTTTTATAACCTACTTCGTGCGTACCACCATCACCAGTTCTAACAAGGTTTACAAAACTTGAAATATCATCTTGATAGCCATCTGTGAATTGGAATGCAACATCTACTTTAATACCACTAGATTCACCAGAGAACTTTACTGGCTTAGTCATCGTATTTCTATCTTCATTTAGATATTCTAGAAAAGCTGTTAAACCATCTTCATATAAGAATGTTTCACTTTGTGTTTTCTTACCACGCTTATCCGTTACTGTTATCGCAATTCCACTCAAAAGGAATGCTTCTTCTCTAGCTCTTTCACAAACCAAATCATATTTATATTCTGTTGTAGAAAAAATCTTTGCGTCTGGTTTAAAACGAACTGTAGAACCAGTTTTATTTGTTTTACCTAATTTCTCTAATTTCGATATTTTTTTACCACCATCTTTAAATGACATACGTACAAGTTCACCATCATGGGCTACTTCTACTGTCAACCATTCAGATAATGCATTTACTACACTGGCACCTACACCATGTAATCCACCTGCGGTTTTATAACCACCCTCACTTGTGAATTTACCACCAGCATGAAGCACAGTAAAAATAACTTGTAATGTATTTACTCCACTTTCATGTTTTCCTATTGGCATACCACGACCTTCATCGGTAACGGTAACACTGCCATCATCTTCCAATGTAATACTGATTTTTTTACCAAAACCATTAATTGCTTCATCAATCGCATTATCTACAATTTCCCAAATGAGATGATGAAGTCCTCTACTATCTGTAGATCCTATATACATACCAGGTCTTTTTCTTACTGCCTCAAGACCTTCTCATATCTGAATACTGCTATCATCGTATTTTTGTGCCATATTTTCTCCTAATAACTTGTTTATTATACCAAAAAAACAGCCTATTTTGGGCT
>CACXEN010000041.1 GCA_902766675.1 uncultured Erysipelotrichaceae bacterium | reverse complement strand
TCAAAATGGATTCCATCACGTAAAGGTATATCCAGGTGGTATGACATATTATTTATTAACACATAAAAAGAAGCATTAGCTTCTTTTTCATTATTTCTGTTTAGTCGCTATTCGTCATCATCTTCCATCGCTTCTAAATCCGCAAATGGATCTAGAAGTTCTTCAAATGTTTGCGTCTCTTCGATATATTCTATATCTTCTTCTGCCTCTTCTGCATCAGCTTCTTCTAAATAAGTTGTATCGTCGATTGTTTCTTGGGTTGTGATAGTTTCTTCTAATTCTGTATTTGTTTCGGTTACTTCATTTTCTTCTACTACTTCTTCATTTACAGTAACTTCTTCCAATGCAGGCATACTTCTATCCAACTTTTCAATATCCCCTTCATCTTGTGGATATTGTTCTTTTACGAAGTTTGCATAATCTTCGGTATATCTTGTATCACATGCTTCCTCAGCCTTCAAAGTTGGATTTTCTTCTAAGTGCACTGGTTCAAGATTTACCTTTTCATATTCAACTTCTTCTATTACATTATCGTCACTTCCGAATAATTTCTTTAGCCACTTAAACATATATTTCCCCTTCGTTAATTATTCCTATTTTAACATAAATCAATTTATCGTAAATAACGGTAAATACTACCCTCTTTTTTCACTGGGTATTTTTCACATGCTTGTTGCACAGCTCTTTTCATTGCGACAATAACGTTCTTTCCTAATCGCGTATAGCCTAGCTTATTTGCGCTTTCTCTTACTAGAGATTCATAATCCATTTGTTTATTCTCTTTCAAAGTATCTGCGACCGCATTGGCGATTTCACAGATTGGCACATTTGTTATATCTCTATGACTTTCTTCATCATTTGAAAATACTCTATATGATTTATAATTTGCAGGAATTTGGCTTGTTCGCCAATATATAGGCATATCATATTCCTCTATTTTCTTTAGATTCATATTATCTAATACATCAAACATCTTTGTACGAATATGTACGCCTGCTTTTTGTATACCAAAACTATTGATGACCCTTTTAATTAATAACCATTCTGTAATTGGGGCTTCTTCATCAATGACTTTCAATATTCTTTCCGCAATTTCATTTTCATTTGGCATTTCTAAAAAACGATTGGACTCCATTCTTGTGATTGGTAATTTTGTGACATGATACACTTCCTTTTGAATCGGTCTATCGCCAATGTTTTTCGTATCTAGTTTTATCCATTTTACGCTTGTCATAAGTGTCACCCTTTATTTTCCTTTAGAAACACATATTCTTTATCATTACTATACTCTTTCATGAAAGTATAGTGAATATCAAAGTTTTGAATATCTTCAACTTTTTCAATTTGATTCTCTGCCATCCAATATACCATTTCACCTCTAGCCATCTTTGCCATCGTACCTTTTTGGACTAATTTATCATTGATCATTTCCGCAAATACAATCGTAACCATTCGATCTGTATCTGTTAAATAATCCGCAATACATTTAGAATATTCTTTACTTGCTAAATTGATTACCACACGATCTTCATCCATGACTTCTTGATAAATATCATCATTCCAAAATGAATATAAGTCTTTTCCATCTGGTAATATTGCCTGCATTTCTAAGCGATATGGTGTAATACCATCAAATGGTTTTAAGACACCATAAAAGCCACTTAATATACGCAAATGTTTTTCTAAATATTCTAAGCCCTTTTCTTCTAATGCGTTTGGCGAAAGATGTTGGTAAGCTAATCCAATATATGAAAAAACAGCTGGTGATAGATTCTTTTTCAAATCCATCCCTTTTAATCTTTCCATATTTTCTAAAACTAACTTGTCACTACAATTCCAAACCTTCTTTAATGTTTGAAAATCTTGTTTTTCAAGTATTTGTTTTAATTGGTTTGCTTTAGATAAAAACACAGGTAAATTGCGATGAAGTATATCATCGTTATCCTGTGTCATCTTTTTTGCGGGTGAAAGAATAATACGCATTATAGGTCCTTTGCTACATCCGATGGATTATCAGATGGTTTTACCTTTTGGTATGTTTTGATAATGATTCCCTTTTCATCAATTAGATATGTACTTCTTTCAATACCCATATATTTTCTTCCATACATGGATTTTTCTTTCCAAGCATCATATTTTTGAATGACTTTTGTGTCTTCATCAGAAAGTAATGTGAATGGTAAATCATAATTCTCTTCAAACTTCTTATGAGATTTTGTGGAATCTTTTGAAACACCTAAAACAACAGCTCCCTTTTCTTGGATTTGAGGATAGATATCTTTAAAACCACATGCCTGTTTTGTACAGCCAGAAGTATTATCTTTTGGATAGAAATATAAAATCACTTTCTTTCCTAAATAATCTTTTAATGAATGTTTGACGCCATTTTGGTCATAGAGTGTAAATGCTGGTGCTTTCTTTCCTACTTCTAACATAACTATCTCCTATCTATTTCTGACATATGCCTGCATCACTTTGATTTCACTTCCATCACTGGAGCGAATGGAATATTTACCACAGGATGCAGGAATAATAAATGTCTCTGCATAGTGTACAGTATACGCCTCAAATCTTTGATCTGCACTTTCAATGACCGCACTTTTTCCATCCACTAGATTACACATATGCACGCCTTCGCTTGCGTCCAATTCTACTTTATCTTTTGTTGTATAACGACGTGTTTCTATGAATTCTAATTCATGTAGTCCTGTTCTTTCTTCTTTATATGTATCTGTATCATGCAATACTTCGATATGATTCACCAAATTTTCTTTTACCCAATTCGTTGTACGATTCCATTGGATATTCTTCATACCATCTTCAATATGAATTGGTCGAGGTAAACCATCTAAGCCTAATCGATCCCAATCCCATAGTTTAAATGTGAATATATAAGGTGTAGCACTAATCTCTAATACCATCGCATTCTTTGCGCTACAGTGGATCGTTCCAGCTGGTATTAAGAAATGGTCATGCTTTTTCGCAGGGAATAAATTGACATATTTCTCTGCTGGAAAGCTTTGGTTTCCTTTTTGTGCATCTAATAAATCATATTCAAATTCTTCTGGATTCACATTATCTTTTAAACCAAGATATACGCCACCATCTTCTTTCGCATCTAAGATATAATAGCTTTCATCTTGTGTATATGTCATTCCATAATGGGACTTAATATATTCCGTTAATGGATGTACTTGTAAGGAAAGATTTTGTCCATCCATTGTGTCTAAGAAGTCAAAACGAATTGGAAATTCTGCCCCAAAACGACAGTAGTTTTTCATACCCAATAATTCTTTTGGTTGATACAATACTAAATCCATTGCTGGTATTTCAATTCGCGTATCTTTAAATCTTAGATATAAACTATTCTCTTCTGGTACACCATCAAATGACCACGCATAATTCTTTTCATTTTTATCAAGGTCACAAACTTCTTTCATCCATTGTCCACCCCAAACACCTGGATCAAAATATGGCACAAGTCTAAATGGACGACGGGCAATTTCTTTTAAGCCATTTCTTAAAGAAGCTCCATCAACCATTTTTGCGTTTCCTTTTATATTGCTATCTAAGAAATAATCAATTTCTTCAAAGATTTCCATCTTTCTTTTATCCGCGATACGCCATTCCACAAAGAAACCTCTTTTAATCTTTTTCAAAGAATCTTCATCTACATTATTTTGTTTGAAATTAGGCATACCTTTTCGATAGCGAAGTTGTATTTCCCATCTTGCTAAATCGCAATAGATTAAAGTATCTCCCTTTGTAAGAAAACTAGCACCAACACCATATATTAAAACTCTTCCAGTAGTAGGTAGTGTCTCTTTCATTTTTTTGAGCTTTGTATCATCGATGAAATCTTCCATCTTTCCATAATACATAACACCACGTACTCTATCTTCTGTTAAAAATGGTTTCATTTTTTCTGTTAG
>CACXEN010000040.1 GCA_902766675.1 uncultured Erysipelotrichaceae bacterium | reverse complement strand
GTTGAAGAAGTTCCTGATTCAGCAATTGAATTAAATAAATTTGCGAATAACGAAAGTGATCCAAATGAAAGCTATGATGCAGTTACAGACGACGACAAAGAAGTAGTAGATGGTTATGCGACATGGTATAACTTACCTACTTATAAAGAAATCACGAAGTCTTCTGAAATTGATAATCCTGATTATGATGCAGAGGCTGCAGCAGCTGCAGAAGCAGCAGGTGAGACATATGATGTGCCTGAAAAGATTACAGTTGAAGAAGTAGATCATCTCGAAAGTATCTTCTATTTCGTACAAGAAGAGACAGTTAGCGAGTATGAAACACAAGTAACAGTAAATAGTGATGGTGATTATGTTGTAATCAATGCACATACACCAGATACAACAGAAGTAAGTGTTGTAAAAGTATGGGATGATAACAACAATGAAGATGGTAAGAGACCTAACTTCATCGCAGTGAAATTAACTGGTAGCGATGGAAATGAGTATGATGGTGTCATTTACGCAAGTAATGAAACAGCACCAAATACTTGGGAATACACATTTACAGATTTACCAAAATATAAATCTGGTGAAGTAGGCACACTTGTGGAATATAGTGTTGCGGAAGAAGTTCCAGAAGGATATCAATCGCTAATCGGTGAAGGTGATGATGGTTCACTATACATCACGAATAAGCGTACAAATTATGTAAAAGTTGTTGCAATAAAGGTTTGGAATCATTCAGGCAGTGATGCTGATCCATTGCCAACAGATACAACATTTACATTGATGGCTGATGGAACACCTGTAGAAACAGATGCAACAAAAGATATCACAGCAGATGTTACTACGGTTACTTGGGAAAACTTACCGAAGTATAATGGCACAAATAAGATTGCCTATACTGTTGAGGAAGAAGTACCAGAAGGTTACATCATGACACAAACTGAAGAAGTCACGATGGAAGAAAATAATGGTGTAAATGTAGAGGTACATACAGTCACAATCAAGAATACATATCAACTGGATGTATATCCTCTAGTAACATATGTAGATCCACTCAATGATGCAGAAGAAATGATTGTATGGCATCATGTATATGAAACGCCAGGTGCAGCAGCAAAAGAAGCTAATTCTAAAGCTGATATGACTGATGCAATCGGAGAAAATCCAAGTCATGATGGCTATCGATTCGTAAGATGGGATATCGATTATGAAGATGAAACAGGATATATCTTAGTTGCGAAATACGAAGAGATTACAAATACCGTAACTTATGTTGATCCATTAGCTTCTAATCCAAGAGTGAAATCAGTTATTACAACTGATCCAAGTACTGTAACAGCACCAGCTGATCCAAGCCATAAGAATTACATATTCACTGGATGGGTACAAACAACTGATGCAGAAGGTAATATTATCTATGCAGCAGCATATAAGTGTGTAAAACAAGATTGCCCAGAATGCAAGTGTGAAAACACACCATGTGAAGCAGTACCACCAAGCTCTGGAAATGGAAAGATTTCCCCAAATACAAGTGACCATACGAATATTCCTTTCTATAGTGGAACATTCATCATGTCACTATTAGCAGCCTTCTTATCACTAAGAATGCTAAAAAGAGCTAGCTAATTCGTCTTAGATTTTATGAAAAACCAATCAGATTTCGATTTGATTGGTTTTTTTATAATGATTGCCTATTTTAGCCTAAAAATGGCTTGTTTTTAGTTAAAAAAAAGGTTGTTATAGTCAACTAGAAACTGTAATATATGAATGTAAAGTTGGGGGAATAATAAGAATGAAGTATTGTACAAATCGATTTATATCTAAAATATTCGCATTATTGTTATCTTTAATGCTTTTTTGTTCGTTTGTTGGAGTGAACGTTCATGCCGAAGAATCAACTGAATTAGAGGATACAAGTCAAATTGTAGAAGAAACAGAAACGCTAGATGAGGAAATAACAGAAGATAATCAAAATATTGGAGAATCCCCTCAAGGAGAGGAAATAATAGAAGAGATTGAAGATATTTCACAAAATGATGAGAGTCAAGAAATTGAAGCTGTAGAAGAAGCCAAAGAGACGCAAACAAGTGAAGAAGAATTGGTGGAAGAAGATAATGCAGAGGTTACGAACAATGAGCTCGTGGAACCAACACAAATCAAACAAACACCAAAAACAAAAAAGAAAGCATCTCTTACAAATAGTAAAGAAAGTTTATCTGAAATTTATATATCACCTTCTGCAAGTGGTACAGAAGAAGGAACAAAAGATAATCCAGTAAAATCTTTTGATGCCGCAGTAGCATTGTTGGAAAGCAATCCAGATGTTAAAACAATTTATATTTTAAATACAACAGATATTTGCGGAACATTAACACTTCCTAAAGATGTTGTATTAAAAAGAGCACCTGGATTTAGTGGTGTAATGTTAAATGTTCCTGCTGGTCAAGAAGCAACCCTAGAAGATATTGTGATTGATGGTGATAAAGAACAAAAAGGTTCTAAATCAATTATCAATGTGTATGGCAATCTAACAATGAAAAAGGGGAGCTATGTTCAAAATAACAATGGGTCTTCAAATGCATATGCATTTGGTGCGATTCACGTATACCCATCTGGTAATTTCTTATTAGAAGATGGTACGATTCAAAATAATACAGCAGCCCAAGGTGGTGGTGTTATCAGTGAAGGTGTTTTCACAATGACAGGTGGTTTAATCACAAAGAATCGAGTTGAAGATACACATGTTACATATGGAAGTTGGGGATATATTGGAAATGCCGGTGGTGGTGTTTATCTATATAATGGCGGTGTTATGAATATGCATGGTGGAGAAGTTTCTTATAACTATTCACTGAATGCTGGTGGTGGTATCGCCTTATTAGGTATCGGAACATATAGTAGTGGACCAGCTCCTGTTTTGAATATGACAGGTGGTATTATTGATCATAATGTTGCGGAAAGCTGTGGTGGAGGAATCCTTGTACAAAGTAAAGACGGCTATAAAATAGAAGCAAATATCTCTGGTGGTATAATCTCCAATAATGAAGCAAAAGGAGGTTATAATTGCTCATTTGCTGGTGGTGGCATATATGTAAATGGAAGTGATTCTAATAGAGCATACTTAAATCTAACAAATGCAATGATTTCGAAGAATGTTGCATATCGTTCTGGTGGTGGTATTGCTAGTTGTCCAACATCACATACATATTTCTATATCAATGAAGGTGCGCTTGTGAATAGAAATAATACTGTTGCAGGTTTACCTGACAATGATATATATCTAACAAGAACATATGGATATACGATGAAAGTTCCAACAGCACATATTGCAAGTAAATCATTAGCTGGTATTGAAAATAACTGGATGCATACTGATTCGTTAGAAAAATTTGAGAATGCGGATAAATCATTCTATTTATCAGGAAAATATGCAAATGTATATTTAAATTCAAATGTTAGCGAAGAAGATTATGCATTAGCTGAAAGTGAAGCGAAGGTTTGGATTATCAATAACTACAGTGGTACACGCGGTGGTGGAATTGGTAATAATGGACAAGTGAATATTGGTTATAAAGATACACATTCAGGAAAATTATCAATTAAGAAAATCGTAGATAGTCCAAGAGAAGAAGATTATGAAAAAGAATTCACATTCAAAGTCACAATTGACCAAACGATAGAAGATGGTACTTATGGCGACTTAGAATTCGTTGATTCTACAGCTACATTCACTTTAAAACATAACGAAGTGAAATATGTGGATGGCTTACCAGATAAGGCAAAATATACAGTAGAAGAATTAGATGGTGAAGAGTTTGAAGTTATTTCGAAAGGTGAAGTTGGACAATTCTTAGATCCACAAGTAACTTATGCAGCAGAGTTTACAAATCGTAAGGAACCTCCAGAAACACCAGAAACACCTGATGAACCTACACCTGAAGAACCAGAAAAACCAAAGACTCCTGAAACTCCTGAAAAGCCACCTGTTCCAGAAAAACCAAAAACTCCAGAAAGACCAAAAACTCCAACAACACCAAATACTGCAGATACTTCTACAGTTCAACGAGATGCATTCTTATTTGTAATATCTCTAATGGTAGCTGGCTGTATCTTGAAGAAGAAATCATACCAAAGATAAATAGAGTAATAGCTAGTTCAATGAACTAGCTTTTCTTATACAAATCATTCGTATTTTTTTGAATATAGGGTATATGTAGTATGGGGTGTATATGCAATGTCCTAGATGTTTGAATACAGATACGTCCTATTTTTATAAAGGCTCGAGAGGGTGGTATTGTCGAAGATGTATTTCATTTGGAAGGATGATGCTTGAAGAAGACACAAAGCAGATAGGATTAGAGGATATTAGGGAAGGTAGTGAAGAATATTCTTTAAAATATCCTCTTACTTATGCACAAGAAAGAATTTCAAAAGAATGCGCAGATAGTATTCGCTATACAAATGTTTTATTGCATTGTGTTTGTGGTGCAGGCAAAACAGAATTGGTGGTTGAAAGTATTTCGAGGATGCTAAAAGAAAAAAAGAAGGTCTGTTTTGCGATACCAAGAAGGCAAGTAGTATTAGAATTGAAAGAAAGACTTTCTAAATATTTTGCAAAAGCGAAAGTAATAGCTGTTTGTGGTGGACATACAGATATAGTGGATGGTGATTTAATTATTTGCACAACGCACCAACTATATCGTTATTACAAAGCATTTGATCTATTAATCTTAGATGAACCGGATGCTTTTCCATTTAAAGGAAATCCTGTATTACATGGCATTGCTAAAACAAGTACCAAAAATAGAATCATTTATATGACAGCTACAATCGATGAATATTTATTGGATGCATGTGCAAAAGGGGATATGAAAGTATTAACTTTAAAACAAAGACCACATGGAAAACCACTGCCTGTTCCGCGTCAAATCGTTGCTCCAAAAAGTGTCCTTCTGTATCAGTTGATACGATGGATTGATCGATATAAAAATCATCCGCGTATGATATTTGTGCCAACAATTAGAATCGCAAAAGAATTGGCATTCTTTTTAAAACTGTTTTATCCAGAGTGTTTATTGTGCACAAGTCAAAGTGAAGACAAAGATCGAATTATTTATCAATTTAGAAAGAAAAAACAAGGCTTAATAGTCACAACGACTGTTTTAGAAAGAGGTGTAACAATATTAGATGCACAAATATGTGTTTTTTTAGCTAACCATTCTGTATTTGATAAAGCTAGCTTAATTCAAATTGCAGGTAGAGCAGGAAGAAACTTTAAACACCCATATGGGGATGTGCTATTTCTATGTAATGAGATAAAGGAAACAACATTGGCATGTATTCAAGAAATTGAAGGTGATAATCGATGCGCTGTTTGATGTGTGATAAAGAAAAGTGGGTAGGATCACTTGTGGATATCATGATGCCAGATGATCCACTTTGTGAGGAGTGTAGGAAGAAATGGGAGAAAAAGAGATTTCAATTTCTTTATGATGGAATTCCAATTGAATCAACTTATGTATACAATGAAGCATTTTCAAAATGTTTAATTCAATATAAAGAATATAAAGATGAAGCATTAAAAGATGTATTTCTTTTTGGGGAAAAATTGCATATATTTCGTAAATATTATGGATATACAGTAGTGTTATTACCAAGTTCACAACAAAAAGAAAAAGATAGAGGATTTAATCATTTAAAAGAGATGTTTCGAAATGTGAAACTGCCCATGTTAGATGCATTATACAAATTAGAAAATGTTGATCAAAAAGAATTATCGATAATGGAAAGAGAAAAAATGAAAGGGTTGATTGGCTTAAAAGAAGGGATTGATCTTCCAAAAAAAGTATTGTTGGTGGATGATACAATTACAACGGGAGCTACATTATCTGGTGCCTTGCGATGCATTCAAAAAAAGTGTAAAAAGATACGTATTTATACGGTTTCTTACAACCGTAGATGGCTTTAGGTCCGTTTACAATTATTTCGTATGCAAGTATAATAAACTAGCATGTTTATGGGAGATGTGAAATATTATGGCTAACTTTATTTCAAAATTATTTAATGAAGATAACCGCAAATTGAAGCAATTGGAAAAGAAAATCCAACCAATTTTAGATGCGGAAGAAAAGTATAAAAATATGAGCGATGAAGAGCTGAAGGCGATGACGCCAATGCTGAAAGAAAAGCTCGCAAATGGGGCTACATTAGATGATATCTATGTAGAAGCTTTTGCGACTGCAAGAGAAGCATGTCGACGTGTTATAGGTGAATTCCCATATCCTGTGCAGTTAATTGGTGCAACTGTAATGCAGGGTGGTGACATCGCTGAAATGAAGACTGGTGAAGGTAAGACATTGACATCTGTAATGGCTGTTTATTTAAATGCATTATCTGGAAAAGGTGTACATGTTGTTACAGTTAACGAATACCTATCTGAACGTGATAGCGAGTGGATGGGACAAATTCATAGATGGTTAGGTTTAACTGTTGGTTTGAACTTAAGACAATTATCGAAAGCACAAAAGCGTGCAGCATATAATTGCGATATTACATATACAACAAACTCAGAACTTGGATTTGATTATTTAAGAGATAATATGGTGACACGTGTAGAAGATAGAGTATTACGTAAATTGAACTTTGCGCTTGTCGATGAGGTTGACTCTATCTTAATTGATGAATCAAGAACACCATTAATTATTTCTGGTGGACAAAAACAAACAGCAAATCTTTATTTACAAAGCGATCGTTTTGTGAAGAAGTTAAAAGAAGATGAAGATTACGAAGTAGATGTAAAAAGTCGCTCTGTGCAACTAACAGAACAAGGTGTTTTTAAAGCAGAGCGTGTTTTCCGTGTAAATAACTTATTCGATTTAGAACATACACATCTATTGCATCATATTAATCAAGCATTGAAAGCAAACTATATTATGATGCGTGATATTGAATATGTAGTAGATACAGAAAATGATGAAATCGTTATTGTAGATCCAAATACTGGACGTTTGATGAAGGGTAGACAATGGTCAGATGGTTTACATCAAGCAGTAGAAGCTAAGGAAGGTATTTCTATTAAGCAAGAAACTACGACTATGGCCACAATTACATACCAAAACTTCTTCCGCTTATATAACAAACTAGCTGGTATGACAGGTACTGCAAAAACAGAAGAAGAAGAATTCTTAGAAATCTATAACATGTATGTTATTGAAATACCTACAAATAAACCAGTAGAGAGAATTGATTATCCAGATGCAGTGTATGGTTCAAAGAAAGCGAAATACAATGCTTTAGTTGAAGAAGTAAAAGAAAGACATGAAGCTGGTCAACCGGTACTAGTTGGTACAATTGCGGTTGAAACATCAGAATTGTTATCGAAATATTTAAAAGAAAGAAAGATACCACATAATGTATTAAACGCAAAGAATCACGCACGTGAAGCAGAAATCATTGCGAATGCTGGTAAAAAAGGTGCCGTAACAATCGCAACCAACATGGCAGGTCGTGGTACCGATATTAAGCTAGGTGAAGGTGTTAGGGAACTAGGTGGTTTATGTGTACTTGGTTCTGAAAGACATGAAAGTAGACGTATCGATAACCAGTTAAGAGGTCGTTCTGGACGTCAAGGAGACCCAGGTATGTCTAGATTCTATGTATCTGTACAAGATGATTTGATGGTTCGATTTGGATCAGAAAGAATGGAAGCACTCTTTGCGTCTTTAGGAGATACAGCTGTAGAATCTAAAACAATCACAAAATCAATTTCTTCTGCACAACGCCGTGTAGAAGGTGTGAACTATGATGCGCGTAAACAATTATTACAATATGACGATGTTATGCGCCAACAAAGAGAAACAATGTACCAACAAAGAGACTATATCTTAGAGAATGATGATGTACATAGCATCATTGAAGATATGTTTAAACGTGTTATCTCTGATTTAGTTGCTTCACATGTTGATTTTGAAAGTAAAAATCAAAATGTGGACGCCCAAGGATTAGTAAAAGCTTTAGATGATATGGGCTTTAAAGAAGCATTAAAAGAAAGTGATATTGAAGGTAAACAAAGAGAAGATGTCACAAGCTTATGCGTAGAGAAAACTTGGGAAATGTACAATAAAAAGATTGAACCGGTAAAAGATAAGATTTTACCTGTAGAAAAACAAGTCGCATTACGTACAATTGATCGTGCTTGGTCAAATCATATTGATACAATGTCTAAACTACGTGATGGTATTGGATTGCGTGGCTATGCCCAACATAATCCACTCCAAGCATATGTAGAAGAAGGTTATCAATTGTTTGAAGATATGATGCGTACAATCTCACAAGAAATTGTGACATATTGTATGAATATTCGAGTAGTGGATAATCAAGCATAGAGGTAATAAAGATGGAACTATTTGAAATGAGACAAACTGTTTCTAAGTGCCAAGACAAATTGGAGTCTCTTGGCCAATCTCTTTGACTTAGATAATAAACAGAAAATTGTCGACGAAAATAATGAAAAAATGAGTGCACCAGATTTTTGGGATGACCAAAAAAGTGCACAAAAAACAATCAAACAAACCAATCAACTAAAATCACTGATTGATACATACCAAGCATTAGTCAGTGCTTTTGGTGGTTTAAGTGAAGGATTAAATGAATTATCAGAATCATTCGATGCGGAATTGAATGAATTAATTCAAGAAGAATATATTTCCACGATGAAAGACTTTGATGAATTTGAAATACAAGTTTTATTAAGTGGAGAATATGATAATCATAATGCAATTCTAGAAATCCACCCAGGTGCAGGTGGTACAGAAGCGATGGATTGGGCAATGATGTTATATCGCATGTACACTAGATGGGCAGAAAGAAAAAACTATAAGATTACTGTCATGGATTATCAAGATGGGGAAGAAGCTGGAATGAAATCTTGTTCGATTTTGATTGAAGGTCCAATGGCATATGGCTATTTAAAAGCAGAAAATGGTGTACATCGTCTAGTAAGAATTTCACCATTCGATTCTAATGCACGAAGACATACAAGTTTTGCGTCAGTGGAAGTAATGCCAGAGTTTGAAGACGATGCAGATATTGAAATTGATGAAAAAGATTTAGATGTTATAACGATGCGATCTAGTGGCGCAGGGGGCCAACATATTAATAAAACAGATAGTGCAGTGCGTATGACGCACATTCCTACTGGTATTGTGGTATTCTGTCAAACCCAGCGCTCACAACTACAAAATAGAGAAGCATGTCTGAATATGTTGAAATCAAAATTACTGCAAATTCGCATTAAAGAAAATGAACAACGTGCTGCTGAGGTAAGAGGTGAAGTAAAGGCGAATGAGTGGGGCTCACAAATTCGCTCCTATGTATTCCATCCATATTCTATGGTAAAAGATTTAAGAACTGGCTTTGAAACAGGAAATGTACAAGCTGTAATGGATGGGGATTTAGATGGATTCATTGATAGTTATTTAAGAAGTCAAATTCAAAGCGATGGAAAAGAAGATTAAATTTCAAATCACAAGTGAACAGGATGGCCTTATGATTAAGGCCATTTTAAGCAAGCATTTAAATCTTTCTAGAAGAGAAATATCAAGATTGAAATTTAATCATGGCATAGTTGTGAATGGTGAATCTGTACGTGTTACAGAAATCATGCATGAAGGGGATACTGTGGAAATCATCTTTCTTGAACAAGATGAGAAAAAGGCGCAAATTATCGAAAATAAACCAGAAATCCTTTATGAGGATGAAGATCTTGTGATTGTTAATAAGCCAACAGGAATGCCAACACATCCTAGCCACAAACATTTGCATGATGATATGGGCACATTACTGCAAAACTATTACCAAAAGAAATTTGTGGTGCGAGCGATTGGCCGTTTGGATAAAGATGTATCAGGTGTCGTTTTATATGCGAAAAATCAACCAAGTGCATCTCGATTGAGCACGCAAAGAAATACTGGCATATTACAAAAAACATATATCGCAATCATTCATGGCAAAGTAAAAAAGAAAAAAGATACATTAGTATATGGAATACACAAACAAGAAAATAGTATTTTAAAAAGTGTAAATCCTAATGAGAAAGATTGTATTACGCATTATGAAGTGCTAAAAGAAAATGATGACTATACAATATTGAAAGTCATCATTGAAACAGGAAAATCTCATCAAATTAGAGCAGGTCTTGCATATTTTCTACAACCAATTGTAGGGGATGCTTTATATGGCAAAAAGGAAGATATTCCTTGTTGTTTACATTGTGCTAGTATCACTCTACAACAACCATTCCAAAAGGAAAGAATTGTGGTTGAAGCACCATTACCTACCTATATGCAAAAGTTTTATACCAAATAAAAGCAGAAAGACTTTGGTTGTAAAACAATTGTATGTGATAAAGAAACTTTCTTATTATCTATTAGATCAAGTGCCTCATATTCACCTTGTATATCCATTTCTTTATTTTCTTGGCTCATATTGATACCGAATATGAGTTTTTTATCATCTAATACTCTTTCAAAAACGAGTGCTTCATTTTGGATGGATAATTGGCGATATGTACCATAGGCGAGAATTGGATTATCTTTTCTTATTTGAGACAGTTTTGTGATTGTTTTAGATAAATCATTATAGGTATATTCATCAAAACAAGGACGAAGTGCAGCATCACTTTCTGGTGTGCGCATACCTGTAGCTCCCCATTCACTTCCATAATAAATACATGGCATACCTGGCATGGCGAATAATAATGCATAAGCTAAAGGAAGATTACTGGAATCTTCTAAATTACTAGCGATACGATTTACATCATGATTATCTAGGAAAGATAATAGATGTTTTCCTCGATAGAGACACCAATCTTCATTTCCAAATTGTCTGTTTAATGAATAAGCAATTTCATATAAGTTTTTAGAATTAAAAGAAGAATAGATCCCTTTATAACATTCATAGTTGGTAACACTATTGAGATGACCTTGATTGAATAATATATTATAGTCACCATGAATCATCTCACCAATGAATAGAAAATCTGGATGACTCTCTCTAACATGGGCACATAATTCCTGCATAAATGTATGATTGAGTGTATATGCAACATCTAAGCGTAATCCATCAATCTCATATTCTTTAATCCATGTATCAACTTTATCTATTAAATATTGACGTACTTTAGGATTATCAAGATTTAACTTCACCAACATGGAATGGCCTTCCCAATTTACATAGGTAAAACCATCTGGATTATCTTGGTTATTGAAATCAATATAGAAATATTCACAATATGGGCTATCCCATTTCTTTTCTAATACATCTTTAAAATAAGAAAACTCACGACCGACATGGTTAAATACACCATCTAAAATAACTTTTATATTATTCTTATGTAATTGTTTAGAAACTTCTTTGAAATCATCGTTTGTGCCTAATCTGCAATCGATATGATCAAAGTCCTTTGTGTCATAACCATGTGTACCACTTTCAAAAATTGGATTGAATAGAATACTAGTCACACTTAGTTTAGTGAAGTGTGGAATCCAGTCGATGACTTTATGAATTCTATTTACTGTAACACCATCATTTTCTTTTGGCGCACCAACAAATCCTAGTGGATAGATTTGATAGATTATTTCATTATAATTTGGCATACATACCCCCATATAAATAAAAACGCCCATATGGGCCCCAACAGAATTATTATATAAGAAAAAACTTTTATTGTGTAGTCTACTCTTTTAATTTATAACTGCTATATTGTAAGTGTAAGTAAGGTACCAATAAAGAAAGGTAGGTACAGGACGATGAAAGAGGTATTACTAGAATACAAGTAGCCGTCCACTTCGATGAGTTGCAGAAAGATTCGGAGGGGACGTAGAAAAGTCAGAAACTGACAAGTTTCCTCAAAAAAAGAAAGTGAAAGTCTGCATGAGGACAGACCAATGGGAAATTCAATTTAAAAACTAAATAGCTTACAATGCGGCATAGGCCGTATACATAGAAATTACATTTCATGACAGTATAAAAAAATACTGGGTTAAAAAAGAATATTTTCACCAGAAACATCAATCTGGAAATTAAAAAAACATAAAAAGAATCTCGAAAAATACAAGCCAAGGTAATTGATACATATATAAAATGAGAAATAGATGAGGGCTTGACCGAGGTTCTTTTTTTTGTGTTGTATGTTTGTTGAAACAAACTAAAAAAAACAATACAATTAGGATGTTATTTAAGGGGGAACCTATATGAATATCAAACAAAGGATTTCATCATTAAGAAAGTTGATGAAAGAAAAGAAAATAGACATCTATTATATACCAAATGAAGATGACCATTTATCCGCAGAATATACTGCAGATCATTTTAAATGTAAGCAATTTATGTCAGGCTTCACAGGCGAATCTGGTTGTATGATTGTGACACAGAAATTTGCGGGACTTTGGACAGATGGTAGATTCTTTACACAAGCTGAACAAGAACTGAAAGGTTCTGGTATAAAGCTAATGAGAATGGCACAAGAAGGTGTACCAAATCCAATT
>CACXEN010000039.1 GCA_902766675.1 uncultured Erysipelotrichaceae bacterium | reverse complement strand
TCATAATCTTTTAGACAAACATTCATCTCATCCACAATCATTCTTCTAACTTTTTGTGCTTTTCTAAATAGTCTTTCTTGGTTTTCTTCAAATAGACCATAAGATCCAATCACAAATCTTTTACGAATAAGTGGTCCAAAACCTTTTGTACGAGAGTTTGTCATAATCTCTTTCATATCTGCACCATCTTCTCTTACTCCAAAGCGTAAGCCATCTAAATTAGAATGGTTACTTGTGGCTTCACAGTTCGCAATAATGTAATACGTTGGTAACATTGCCTTCATTAAGTTTTCATCAAAATGATACACATCAACGATGGCACCTTTTTCTTTTAACTTATCCATTAAATCATTGAATATCTTTAATGTTTCTTGGTTTTGTATTGCGTCTATGACATTACCGAAAATCGCAATTTTCTTACCTTCAATCTTTCCTGTTAATAAATCAGAATATTTTTCTACTTCACGATAGGATGAAGTCATATCTCTATCATCTCTACCTGCTAATACTTCTAATGTGACACATGCATCTTCTACACTGCGTGTAAAATATCCAACATGGTCCAAACTAGACGCATATGGGATGATGCCATAACGAGAGATTCTTCCATAGGTTGGTTTTACTCCTACTACACCACAGAAAGAAGCTGGTTTACGTACAGAGTCACCAGTATCAGAGCCAATTGCCATTGGCACAACACCACTTGCGACAATTGCCGCAGAGCCACCAGAAGATCCTCCTGTCATCCTTTTTGTGTCCCAAGGATTATATGCAGGTCCTGTAAATGATGTAAGGTTTGTACCACCCATTGCCAATTCGTCCATGCTTGTTTTCGCAATCACAACTGCACCTGCTTCTTTTAACTTTGTTGTAATATGTGCATCATAAATAGGCACATAGTTTGATAAGATTCTAGATCCAGCTGTTGTTAGGATGCCTTTTGTATTCACATTATCTTTTAAAGCGATTGGAACACCAGAAAATAAACCATCATTGATGTTTTCGCATTGTTCTTCGACATCCACAAATGTGATGACATCATTTAATTTATCTTGATAAGCCTTTGCTTTATTTAATGCTTCTAAGCATCTTTCTTTCGCATTTGCTTTATCTTTCGCCATTTCTTTAATCATTTATTTCACCACCTTCGGTAATACGAAGTGTCCTTCGATATTCTTTTCTACATTTTGAATAGCTTCTTCTTGGGTAATGACATGACTAACAACATCTTCTCTTAGATATGTTGTTTCATCTTCAAAAGGATAGATCATTTCTTCTACCCCATCTGTATTTACCGCATCTAACAACTCCATTTGTTTTTGCAATGTTTGAAACTCTTTAACAATATCGTCAGCTTCTTCATCGGATAAATCAAACATCAGTTGTTGTGCTAATTTCTTAAAATATTCTCTATCCATATCTTTACCCTAGCTTTCTATCCTTATCAATTATACTCAAGTACGTTTTGTTTGCCACTGTTCTTACTGAAACATATTGATAAATTCATCTTCAGAAATAATTGGTATATTTAACTCTTTTGCTTTTTGATTCTTACTAGATGTAGATTCTACATCATTATTAATTAAGTAATTTGTTGATTTAGAAACAGCAGATGTTACTTTACCACCTTGTGATTCTATATATGCCTTAAGCGCATTTCTATTTTGGAAGTGATTTACATCCCCTGTTACCACAAACGTTAATCCTTCACATAAATTACCACTATTTTCTTGTTGGTTTCTAACTATTTCTATCTCTTTTAATAAATCATTTATATTATCCACATTGCTTTGATCTTTGAACCAATTCACAAACGCACTAGATTTTTCTGGCCCAATCCCATCAATAGATGAAAATATATTGGAATCTTCTGTCTCGATTGCTTGTGCCATTAATTCTTCAAAAGAATATGCACTTAATAAACGTTTTGCGACGTCTTGTCCAACAAGTGGAATATTTAACGAGAAAATGAATTTGTCTTCATTTACTGTTTTTGCTTTATTTAATGAATTCATAATATTTTGTGCAGATTTTTCACCAAACCCATCTAGATTTTCTATTTCAGATTTGTGTGTATCTAAGCGGAAAATATCACCATAATTTTGAATCCATCCCTCACTGATAAATCGTGCCAGTGTTGCCTCAGAAATACCATCGATATCCATTCCTGCTTTCGAAACGAAGCGACTATATTTCTTTAATTGTTTCGCTGCACAACTTGGATTGGTACATCTAAGTGTTTTCGTTCCACTATTTTCACTCACTACAATTTCTGTTGTATCCCCACATACTGGACATACACTTGGAATCTGTAAGTTTCCAACAGTTTCTACTACATGAATTACCTTAGGAATGATTTTGTTTGCTTTAATAACTTCAATCTTTGTGCCACAATCACCTATATGTAATCTTTCACATTCACTAATATTACATAATGATGCTCTTTTTACAGTTGTACCTTCTAATTCAACTGGTTCAAATATCGCAACCGGTGTAATGGTAGAAGCTGCACATGACCATTCAATATATTTTAAAGTTGTTTCTCTAGATTCATCTTGCCACTTAAATGCATATCCTGCTTTTGTTGCATGATGTCCAGTCACACTACCACTTTGCGCATAAATTGTATCGTCATAACAAATAACCAATCCATCTACTGGATATGGATTTTTACCACTAGTAACCTCTTGGGTCCATATATCTAATTCTTTTTGAATTGCTTCATCGGTTGGATTATTAACACATCTATGTTGTACAACTTGGAATCCTTCTTTTTCTAGAAGATCCATTCTATCTTTCCAAGATGGTATATCTTCATCTATATATGTCAATGTAAATGGTAACCAATGAATTTTTCTTTGTTTTAACTCTTCCACATCTTTTAAAGATAATGAACCGGATGCTAGATTTCTTGGATTTGCATAATCTTCTCCAGTTTCTAATTTAAATTGTTCAAAATCTTCATATGAAATTACAGCTTCACCACGTATTACCACATGTCCTTTATGTTGTATGGTTGGTAATATGCCATCAATTCCTTCTGCTAGATGTGTAATATTTGTTCCTATATGGCCATCCCCTCTTGTAACAACCTTATGTAACTTTCCATTATCATATGTTACGACCAATGTTAAACCATCTAGTTTCCAAGAAAACCAAATTGGTTTTCCTTCTGCCCACTTTACTAAATCTTCTTTCTTTTTTGTTTTGGCTAAAGACAACGCTAAAAACTCATGTTCTTCTTTATTACCTGCAACATCATCTTTTGACACATTATGTGTAGGACTGTTCTCTAAAACTGTATTGGTTTCTATTTCCAAAGCTTTGAGTTCATCAAACATTGCATCCCACTCATAATCAGTCATGAGCTCAGGTAAGCCATTATAGTATGCATCACTTGCTTCATTTAAAGCATTCACAAGTTCTTGCATTCTTTTCATCTTGTCTTCATACATGATTAACTCAGCATTCCTTTCTTTTTAATAGCTGGATGTCCTGCCATCAGTTTTTTTACCCCATGTGGATATGCAAAAGCAATTTCCACAATTCCATTTTCACATTTCAACACAATTCCTTCCCCAAAAGTATCATGTACAACCTGCTCACCTTTTTTAAATTGTGTAACTTCACTATTTAATAGACGTTCTTTAAATGGTGAAGCACTATGTTCAAATAAAGAATGAGAATATTGAATATCTTGGAATGTGTCTTCTTTAAATACAGCACCAACATGTTCGATATATGCATCATCAATTTCAGAAATAAAACGAGAAGTCGTTCTTACTTTTTGCAAGATATAACTAAATCCACCAGCTTCTGTTAAATACAATTTATTTTTAGCTCGTGTAAATGCCACATATGCCAAACGTCTTTCTTCTTCCACACCACGAGGTCCATCATTCATCGCTCTCTCATTTGGGAAAATACCTTCATTCATGTCACTCACAAATACTGTGTCAAACTCTAATCCTTTTGCGGCATGAACTGTCATCAGTTGTACAAAATCACTAGACATCGTTTCATCACGATCTCCATATAAAGAAACTAATTGTAAGTATTCATCTAAATTACTTTCTGGATTATTATCAGAGAATTCTTTTACATCATCGATTAACTCTTTTAAGTTTTCAATTCGGTCATATTCATTATTCTCTTCTAACATTGCTTTATATCCACTATCTTCAATAATCTTTTCAAACAATTTGAAGACTTCCATTTCTTCTTTTTGCGCAATTGCTCGCCACGACTCGACCATTTCTACGAAATCATCCATTGTCTTCTTCATCTT
>CACXEN010000038.1 GCA_902766675.1 uncultured Erysipelotrichaceae bacterium | reverse complement strand
TTTTTAATCTTCTTATACAACGCATATGCTTTTTCATTGATTGGCATCACAAATTCACCAATCATTTGTTCTAAAATGCCATTGAAACCCATTTTATATTCCAATACACCACGATCATTCGCATGTTTGCTAAAATCTCCAGAAAAACCATAGAAGTTATAATGGTTAATCCCTTTTTGGATAGCTTTTTGTAATGTATGCCACTGGATTGCGTATGGACCATCATATTTCATGAAAGCATCTACACCACCAGAGAATAAGTAAGATACTTCATATGGATAATATAAGAACATACCAACTGCTAATGGAATTTCTTTTCCATATTCTTTTTGTAAGTCTAGCATTTCATGATAACGTTTTTGATTCGCTTCATATTGTGCAGTAAACTCTTTCTTCTTATTCAATAACTTTTTATTATTTGGTTTATCCATTAAATCTTTATCTGTTTCATCTATCGTATTTTTTAATACTTCTGCTTCTTTCAATGTATTTTCGATAAATGATTCTGTATTAATATATGCCATCAATACATCTAATGTATCTCCATAATAATCATACATATCATAGTAGTGTTCTCTTTCTCGCATGAGACCACCAAATCCTCTTTTATCAGCTGTCGCATTCACAATATCGATAAATGTGTCTAACTCATCACGATTTAGATTTCTAACAGATACGCCTTGTCGCTTTGTTTTATTGATGGTGTATCTTGTTGGTTGAGTAAAATGATTTAATAATTCTTCTTCATTCATTCCATTGATATATAAAGAATATTCAAATGGCATAACACCTGTATTATTAAATTCATGTAAGAATCCTTTATGCGAAAAACCAACAGTTTCAAGATTATCAATGATATTTTGTTTTACATTTGTTGAATCAAGTGGTTTTCCATTGCTATCGACTTCTTGAAATACTACATGTGGACTCATCGCAAGGAATAAACCATTATTCTTTTTCGCATAAGCTTTGATATGGTCACTAAAAAATTGTAGTAATTCTAAATCTTCATAATCTATTAAAAAGCCACGAAGAGTATCAAAATATTGAAACACCTTCATAATCTTAGTAGATGCTAAAGGTGTCGCTGCCACAATTTTTCCGTCTCTTTTTACACCAAATAACTTACAATTCCAACCTTGTTTTTCTCTTATTCTGATGGACTCTATAGAATTCGAAAAATTCGCATATGGATGCGATTGTTGAAACTGTACATATTCTTCTTCATTTAATTCTATAAATTCCATAAATTACCCCTGATACATCCCATAAATCATAACAGAATGTATACCTTTCAACAATTATGGATTCACGGAATCTATACAACCAAAACGGTATAGATGGTGTATACTAAATATGTTAAATGGGGAAAGAAATGAAAGCTGGCAAAATCAAAAAAATTCTTTTTATCGTTTTTATATTTGCGATTATATCAACCCTATCTTTTTTTATATACAGTAAAAAATTAGTGCCATTTCAAAATGCATTATATTGGTATACTACCGATTCTGTCACAATTGAAATACAAGAAGATGAATTAGAGAAGTTAGAATATTTCCCTAATTTAAAATATGCTGATTTACGCAAAAGCACTTGTTATAAACAAATCGTTGAATTTGCGAAAAAACATCCAAATATAGATGTGTTATATACTGTCCCACTACCTGAAGATATTGTATTTGATGAATCTTCTAAGCATCTAGATTTTTCTCGTTTAAATGAAAAAGAAACACTTTCTGCTATAGATGATTATCTTGTATATATGCCAAATGTAAGAAGTGTATCTTTAAATCTAGATAATTGGTCAATCGATAATTTAAATGAATTCCATGAAAAATATAAAACTGTTACAGTTGATGGTACATTTCAGATTGGTGATTTAAGTATTCCATTAGATATTACAGATATTGATGTCTCTAAATTAAATGCCGAAGAATTAGATATGTTTTTTGAATTAGCACCTTATCTTGAGAATCTTAATCATATCGATTTTGGTAAAGAAGATGGTCATAGTCTATTGCCTACTGTTTCAGCTTTTGATAAAGCTCACAACAATATTAATGTAGACTATACATTTACCGCATTTGGAAAAGAAATTGATTATCATGCCTCAAGTCTTGATTTCAATCATATTGAAATGAGTGATCAAGGAAAAGAAGTACGCAATCTTTTAGATAATATGCCTTCTGTAACTTACTTGGACATGGATTTTTGTGGTGTTGATGATAAGCATATGGCAAAAATACGAGATGATTATCCAAATATAGAAGTTGTATGGCGTATCTGGTTTGGCACAAATTATTCTGTACGAACAGATGTAGAAAAAATATTAGCGAGTGCCCCAAATCTTGGTGGTGAATTAACACCAGAAAATACACAGAGTCTGAATTATTGCACAAAAGTGAAATACTTAGATATTGGTCATAATAACTATTTACGTGATATTTCTTTTGTGAAAAATATGCCTGATTTAGAAGTGCTTATTGTGATGATGGGAAATATTACTGATATTAGTCCAATCGCATCTTGTAAGCATATGGAATTCTTGGAAATATTCACAAATCAAATTACCGACTTATCTCCACTAAGTAATTTAAAAGAGTTAAAACATTTAAATATTTGTTATAACGGAGCATTGAGTGATTTATCCCCTGTCTATAATTTGACGCAATTAGAAAGATTATGGATTGGCTCAACAACTTCTATTACCTATGACCAAGTCCAACATTTCCAACAACTTGCGCCGAATTGTCTTGTGAATTTCACATGTGTTGATCCTCATGATGGATGGCGCTGGGGAACAGAGCGATATGCCTTACTACAAAAACAATTGGGATATTTGGAATATGACTATCAAATCCCTGAAAATGACCCTCTATATTACCCACATGAATAGACTGTATATGCAGTCTATTTTTTCTTTTATATTCCCCCTAGCAAATGACTATACTATTTTTGATTTCATGGTAAAATATTTGTGAGTTTTCCAATATGAATAGTGAACTACAAAGATATGTACAACTCACGACTTGGATTCGTGAACTATCCACTCCAAAAATCAAAGGAACTTCTACCGCAGAAGATTATCGTGAAGATCTTTTGAGGTCTTTCATGCGCATTGGCGAACTTGCCAAGATTAATCAAACTATTCTAAATGAACATTTATATCCTTTGCTTGATCCAAATAAAGATCTAACAGAAGAAGAAATGCAGACAATGCGTGAATTCTGTGATGTATTGATGGATCCTATCGCAATGGAAAATCTAGATTTACCTATGATTTTCGTACAAGCTGAAAGAATGCTTAAAGAATCAGAAAAAAAGAATGATTTTAGACTAAAACTCATCACTTTGGATATGATGGTAATTTCTGCATATCCATTAAGTAATATGGCACAGCGCTTATTCCCATCTTTCGATATTACTTTCCAATATCGCGATAAAGGAATTGAAGCAGCACAAAAAATAATAGAATACTTAGAACCAGAAAAATTTGCACAACTACCTGATGATTTCAGTAAAGAAATTGTATTAATCAATTCTAGATATATTAGTGCTTTATTTGATTGGAGCGATAAAGAAGATTCTGCCCCATATTGCCAGCGTGATATGGCAATGATGGAAAGATCACTTGCTTTAGCTGATGATCCTTTCTATCTTGAACAAGCTCCAAACTATGATTGGAAATATCATAAATTCCGTACATTGCAATATATTACATGCTTTACAGAATTTAATAATACAAGTGGATATACACATGACCAACTTGTGAAAATATCTGCTTATACAAAGCAATTCATTGATTTCTTGCATAATGAAATACCAGAAATGCAAGAAGAATGTACATTAGAAACACAAGAATTATATCTATTACGCAATTGTTATTTCGCAAATGAGATTTCAAAAGAAGAATATCGAGAAGGACTACGCAAATTATTTGATAGACGTAAGATTAATATGTACCAATCTTGGACTATGTATACAAACTTTGCAGTCCCATATGAATATTCATTCACAATCGATAGAAATAATATTACAAAAGAAGATATTGAATTATTATCTACATTCTATCGTGAAATGGTTTCTTATATTTATCATTTGCCAAAGTTAGGCGTTCTATCATTCGTACTAACTTTCTTATCCGATATTCTACGTAACTATATTGAATTACCATCTTGTCCAAGCTTTAAAACAACTTGCTTGAACCTCATGGCCGCATTACATCAACCTACATATGTACATACATTAAGTGTTGCGGATTTCACAGTATGTCTTACAAAACATTTATTAGATAAAGATCCTGAGAAATTTGTAGGTGTCTTAGATACAACAAGTGTGGATGAAGTATTAGAAAAACGTGATGAGATTATTGATAACGCAATGAATTCTGCGTTACTTCATGATATCGGTAAACTCTTCGTGATGGAAACGATTATCACTTATGAAAGAAAACTATTTAGTTCAGAATTCTTCAATATTCAAGCACATCCAGTTGTAGGTGCTAAGCTACTTGAACAATACGATAGTACACGTGCATATGCAAGTGCAGCTTTAGGCCACCACCGTTGGTATGACAATTCTGATGGTTATCCTGAATCTTTCGATATGAATAGTTCAAAAGATAAAACAATCATCTCCATCCTAACGGTTGCGGATTGTCTAGATGCTTCTACGGATTCTGTAGGAAGAAACTATAAAGAAGGTAAAACCTTTGAACAATACCTAGGTGAATTAGAAGAAGGTAAAGGCACACGTTATGCACCATATCTCGTAGATTTACTACAAGATCCAAATGTAAAAAGCGATATCGAGAATCTTCTCAATACCGCTCGTGATGATAATTATCGTAAAACTTATATGTTATTGAAACAACTATAGAGGGTATTTGATACGTTCCCTGTCAAGTAGACAGTGAAATTATGTAAATGTATGTTTATATGAAACCTATCGATTTAAT
>CACXEN010000037.1 GCA_902766675.1 uncultured Erysipelotrichaceae bacterium | reverse complement strand
GATTTAAATCAGCCTTTAGATACCTTTGAAAATAGATCTGCTTTACAAGTTGCGAAAGATGCATATAAAAAACATGTTACCCAACAAGTTTGGGATAATCTATATGTCACAGATAATCCAAATGATAAAAATTCAAAATATTATAATGCGTCTTATTTCGGACTATATCAAAGTCTTGTAGGAAATGATACAGGTAATGATATGTTAGAGAATATTACATTACATAAAGATGAAGTAGTAGAAGAAGTTGATATTCCATTAATAATAGAAGATCCATTTATGAATTGTAATCCTACAACATATACAACTCCAAACTCCAATAAGAATATTTATATATTCGGAATTGCATTAATGATTATTGCACTTGTTATACTTATCAAAAGAAAATTTAGATAAACATAATAAAGATGAACTGATATTATTCAGTTCACCTTTTTGCTTGATTGCTATTTTGACAAATTAGTTTTCAGATACTTTCTTTACATTGTAGAAAGCTTTTTTGCCTAAGTATTGAGCAACATCACCTAATTCTTCTTCGATTCTCATTAATTGGTTGTATTTAGCGATACGGTCTGTTCTAGACATAGAACCTGTCTTAATTTGACCAGCATTTACACCTACTACTAAGTCAGCGATTGTTGCATCTTCAGATTCACCAGAACGGTGAGAAACAACTGCTGTCCATCCAGCTTCTTTAGCCATTTCGATAGCATCCAATGTTTCTGTTAATGTACCGATTTGGTTAACTTTGATTAATACAGCATTAGCAGCTTTTAGTTCAATACCCTTTTTGATGAATGTTGTGTTTGTAACGAAGAGGTCATCACCAACAAGTTGAATCTTGTCGCCTAATGTTTCTCTTAGTTTTTGCCAACCTTCCCAGTCGTTTTCTGCTAATCCATCTTCTAGAGAGATTAATGGATATTTTTCTACCCATTTTTCATATAGCGCGATCATTTCATCAGAAGTCTTTTCACCTTCACCAGATCTAGCTAATACATATTTTCCTTTTTCTGCATCAAAGAATTCACTAGATGCTGCATCCATTGCGAAGCATACATCTTCACCTGCTTTATAACCGGCTTTTTCTACTGCTTCAAGCATTAGAGCTAAAGGACCTTCATTACCTAATGTTTCTAGTGGTCCATCATTGCCTTCGATTGAAGAAGGAGCATATCCACCTTCATCACCTACAGCTGTGTTATAACCATAGCCTTTTAATACTTTCTTTAATGTGTGGAAAATTTCAGCACCCATACGGATTGCTTCATGGAAGTTTTCAGCACCAACTGGCATAATCATGTATTCTTGAACATCACTTGCAGAGTCAGCGTGTTTACCACCATTTAATACGTTCATCATAGGAACTGGTAATACTTTACCATTTGCACCACCGATATATTTATATAGTGGTAAGCCACAAGAATCAGCTGCTGCACGTGCTGCTGCTAAAGATACAGCTAGTGTTGCATTAGCACCTAGATTAGATTTGAATTCTGTACCATCTAAATCAATCATTGTCTTATCGATTAATGCTTGATCAAATACATTTAGACCTAATACTTTTGGTGCAATTTTGTCATTTACATTAGCTACAGCTGTTAATGTACCTTGACCACCAAAACGTTTTTCGTCTTTATCACGTAATTCTAAAGCTTCTCTTTCACCTGTTGAAGCACCACTTGGAACGATTGCTCTTCCCCAAGCACCTGATTCAGTTGTTACTTCTGCTTCTACTGTAGGATTACCACGAGAGTCAATAACTTCGCGTGCGTGTACTACAGCAATTGGATCTACAAAATTAGGCATATTCATTTCCTCCTATACTACCTTAATCTATAAATAACTTACTTTGTTGCATCGATGATTTCTTTGAATGAATCAACTTTGAGTGATGCACCACCGATTAGAGCACCATCAATATCTTCACAAGCCATGTATGAATCAATATTCTCTGGTTTTACACTTCCGCCATATTGAATACGTACTGCTTCACCAGTAGCTTCATCATACATTTCTTTTACTGTATCTCTTACTAACTTACAGCAATTTTCAGCAATTTCTTGGTCAGCACTTTTGCCTGTTCCAATTGCCCAAATTGGTTCATATGCAATCACCATCTTGCTTACTTCAGCTGCATCTAGTCCAGCTAAAGAACCATTTAATTGTGATTTGATTACATCTGCTGTTTCGCCAGCATCATATTGTGCTTCTGTTTCACCAATGCAAAGGATTGGGATAATATTATCCGCAAGTAGTCTTTTACATTTTGCTGCACATGCTGCATCTGTTTCGTTGTAGTATGTACGTCTTTCAGAATGTCCGATAATACAATATGTAATACCAACTTCTTTTAACATTGGTACAGATACTTCACCTGTATATGCGCCATTATCTAATTCGTGGCAGTTTTCTGCAGCGATAATTAGATTTTTAGCATTTTTTACACAAACGTCTAAATCAACATAAGGAGCGCCAATGCCATAATCCGCATTTTCATTTCCTGTTAATACTTCTTCAATTCCCTTCATGAATTCTTCTGCTTCAGAAGGTGTTTTATTCATTTTCCAGTTTCCAACAATAATTGGCTTTCTACTCATACAACTATTTTTCTGGAATAATTGCTACTCCAGGTAACTCCTTTCCTTCCATGAATTCTAGAGATGCACCACCACCTGTAGAGATGTGAGAGAACTTATCTGCGAAACCTAAATTCTTCGCAGCACTAGCACTATCACCACCACCGATGATTGTTGTAGCGTCTTCTAAGTTAGCAAGTTCTTCGCAAACTGCGATTGTACCTTTCGCAAATCTTTCATCTTCGAACACGCCCATTGGACCATTCCAGAATACAGTTTTTGCACCTGCTAATTCTTTCTTGAATAGTTCAACTGTTTCAGGACCAATATCTAGACCCATGAATCCGTCAGGGATTTCACCTGCTGCAACTGTTTTGATTTCTGTAGGATTTGAGAAATCATTTGCTACCACTGTATCTACAGGTAGAACTAATTTGTCCTTACCTTTTTCCATGAATTCTTTTGCAAGTTCAATTTTATCTTCTTCAAGTAGTGATGTACCTACTTTTCCACCGTTTGCAGCAGCGAATGTGTAAGACATTCCACCACCGATGAGAACTTTATCCGCAATCTTTAATAAGTTTTCAATTACGGCAATCTTATCAGAAACTTTAGCACCACCTAGGATTGCTACTAATGGTCTTTCTGGATCATTTAATGCTTTGCCTAATACATTAACTTCTTTTTCTACTAAGAAACCTAATGCACTTGGTAAGTGTGTTGCAATACCTACAGTAGAAGCGTGTGCTCTATGAACAGAACCGAATGCATCTTCTACGAAGTAGTCACCTAAGCTAGCCCAATAAGCGCCTAGTTCAGGATCGTTTCCACTTTCCTTTTTTCCATCTAGATCTTCATATCTAGTATTTTGCATCAATACGATAGATCCTTCTTCTTGTGCTTTTACTGCTTCTTCTAATTCAGCACCACGTGTTGCATTCACGAATGTAACAGGTGCACTTTGCAATTCTCTTAAGCAGTCAGCTACGATAGACATATCGTTCTTTGCCTTATCTTCTTCTGATTTTACTTTTCCTAAATGGCTTAGTAATAAAACCTTCGCCCCATTTTCTGTTAAGTAATTAATTGTTGGTAATGCACCGCGAACACGATTGTCGTCTGTGATTACTCCATCTTTGTGTGGGACATTAAAATCAACACGAACAATGACGTGTTTGCCTTTAACGTCCAGATCTTTCACTGTAACTTTAGACATTATGTGTATTCCTCCTATTTGCCTCATTTATTATATCACTTATAGCCCCCAATAAAACGAAAGAATATCGGTTTTTTTCTGTTTTTACAACATCTTCACATATTGACAGTTCTGTTTACAATCCATTAATATTTAACGTACGGAAATAGAGGTTTGATGATATTTAATTTTGTATTAACTTATTTTTTAATCACTGTCACTTGTTCATCAATTGGCTGCATTTTACTATGGCAAATTAATAGTGATATGGGTACTGAGACTGAAGTAAATGCTTTCCGTAAATATGTTTTATGGTATCTAGTATTCGTATTCACTAATATGATTTGGATATGGATTAACTACGGATATCTCAATATTAGTGGTTGGCCTTTTAGTATGATTAATCTATTCGCAATCAGCGCCGCATCTTATTATTGGTATAAATTTATCGAGACTCGTGTAAATCCTACATATACTGAAACATTGCGTTTTAAGCACTATTCCCAAATACCTTTATATATTGTTTTAGCGCTCATTATCACAACACCTATCACACATTGGATATTCTATTACACAGCAGATAATCAATATATACATGGCCCACTATATCCAGCAATGTTTGTATTAGCTTTAACATATTTGATTGTTGCGACATATCACATTTTAAAACAATTACCTCATTTAAAATCGAAATCCACTACTGTAGAATATCTCTATTTAGCTTCTTTCTTAATCTTCCCTATCATCGCAGGCCTCATCGATTTATTTGTTCCTGATTTACCAGTAATGGAATTATCTCTTTTATTTGGTACTGCATTAATTTATACCACCCTACAACAATCACAAATCTATAATGACTCTTTAACACAATTAAGCAATCGTCGTCTTGCGGATAAAACATTACGTTTGCGTCTTGCGACTTGTTCGGAAGAAAACCCAATTTATTTCTTTTTGGCAGATGCCGATTATTTCAAAAGTGTAAATGATACATATGGCCATATCAAAGGTGATTTAGCATTGAAGATAATCGCAAATGCTCTACGCAAATTCGCAGAAACAAAACATTGCTTTGTTGCTAGATGGGGTGGAGATGAATTCTGCGTTGTTACAGGTAATATAGACCCAGAAACAACTATGCAAGAAATCAAACAACACTTAGACAAAGAAAGTGAAAACTTCGATATTCCGCTGACCTTATCAATTGGCTACACAAAATGCACAATGCCACTATCAGAGATTACTTCTGTAATTGATAATGCAGATAAAATGCTCTACACAAACAAAAAAACTGTGTCTCGCTGAGGCACTTTTTTTAACTAATCTACTAAATAAGGTGAAGATTGCTATCTTCACCTTATTGCTTATTCGTCTGACCAATTACAGATTGTATAGTATAGCTGTTCATAGATGTCTGCACTTCTTTCCCAGCTTACATCTGTCTGCATTGCGCTCTTCACAAGACCTTTCCAACCTGGTTTGTTGTTATAGTATTGATCTACTGCATATGCAATTGTATATACCATATCATCTGGATTCATTGCCCAAAATGAGAATCCATTTCCTTCCCCAGTATATTGGTTATATGGTTGCACTGTATCTCTTAAGCCACCAGTTTCTCTAACAAGTGGTAGTGCTCCATATCGCATCGCAATTAATTGACCAATACCACATGGTTCATATAGAGATGGCATTAAGAAGATGTCACTACCTGCATAAATACGATGTGCTAAGTCTTCGTTATATCCACAATAGTAAACAGCTTTTCCTTTATATGCACTTTCCATCCACTTGAAGGAATCTTCTGCTGCTTTTTCACCTGTGCCTAATACCGCAAATTGTACATCCATACCTAAGATTTCATTGATCTTATCAGTAATCATATATACACCTTTTTGGTTTGTTAATCTTGAAACTAAACCAATTAGTGGTACATCGTCACGAACTTCTAAGCCAAGTTCTTCTTGTAGAGATTTTTTATTTGCTTTTTTACCAGACACATATGATCTCACATCATAATTCTTCGCAAGTCTCTTGTCTGTTTTTGGATTCCAGTCATTTACATCGATACCATTTACGATACCCCATAAATCTTCACGTCTATAACGCAATACGCCATCCATTCTTTCACCATAAGCTTCGGTTAGAATTTCTTGTGCATATGAAGGAGATACCGTTGTGATTTTATCTGCGTATACAATACCTGATTTCATAAATGAAATACCAGAATCGAATTTCACAGATCCATTATCGAAATAGTAATAATCTAATCCCAAACAACTTGGCAACATATCAACACCAAAGTTTCCTTGGAATGCCATGTTGTGAATTGTATAAACATGTTTGATATTTTGATAACGATAATCATCTCCATAACAAGCATGTGCCAATAGTGGAATCATGCCAGTTTGCCAATCGTTTGAGTGGATGATGTTTGGCCACCAATCAATGAAATAAATCATATCTAAGACAGCTCTTTGGAAGAATGCGAATCTTTCTCCATCATCGTCATAACCATATAGGCCATCTCTTTCAAAATATCCTTGGTGTTCCACAAAGTAATACACTACACCATCTACTTCTGTTTTATAGAAAGTTGCTGGCTGATCAATCCATCCAGAATGAACTTGAATTGTGCCAAGTCTTTCTAATTGGTCATAATATTTTTCAATGACTTTTTTATAGAGTGGAAGTGCTACACGTACGTCATGGCCACGTTTTGCGAGTACATTTGGTAAACTACCAATAACATCCGCAAGACCACCAGTTTTGATAAATGGTAGTCCTTCCCCTGCCACAAATAGAATCGATCTACTCATACTCATTCCCCCAGACTAAATTCTATCTCTTCTTTCCACATATACTGGATTATCATCAGTACCTTTTAATTCTTTTACATGGTGAATAATTGCATATTTATCTACTACGACATGGTCTAGTTTTGCGTTTTCACCAATGAATGCACCAGGTAAGATGATACTATCTTTTACAATCGCACCTTTTGAAATTGTTACATTACGTGAGATGATGCAGTTCTTTACAGTTCCTTCAATATGTGCGCCATTTGCGATAACAGAACCAGTTACCTTACAACCACTTGCATATTTTGATGGTGCAGAGTCATTTGTCTGTGTGTAGATTGGCCAATCTTGTTTGAATAAACTTTCTGCCACATCACGTTCACGCAATTTCATTTGCTCTTGATAATAATCCTTCAAAGATGAAATGCATCCTACATATCCACGGATTGCATATCCACGAACATCTAATTCATCAATGCTATCTTTCAAAATATCTTTGAACCAATATAGAGAAGATGTCTCTGCTGCTTTTTTAACCAAGTCCACAAATAATTTCTTACTCATGATATATGCTTCTAAAGAAATATTTTTACTCTTTGTATTTCCTCTATTTTTTCCAAGCCATGTAACACGCTTTGTTTCTTTTTCAAGTGTCACTGTATCGCAAGCTAAGAATTTTTCTTTTGCTTCGTTTGTGCTTGTATAAAGCATTGTGACATCTGCTTTTGATTCCTTATGTGCTTCTAATACAGGATTAAAATCCAAAGAGTATACAAAATAACTTGGTGCCACAATCACATATGGATTATGGTCTTCTTCAATGTATTGCATATTCAACATAAAGTTCGCAATATCATGATTATAAACTGGAGATGCGAAATTCTTTTCACCATAAAGGATACGTAATTTACCACGTTTTGAATTGATATTGTAATGTGAACCATTTCCTAAATGTTCAAATAGATTTCTAGGTTTTTCTTTCGCATATACTTGTACATTATCGATGCCAGAATTTGTCATGTTACTTAAGATAAAGTCAATAATGCGATATCTTCCCATAAATGCAATAGCTGGAATTGGACGATGGTTACCAAGGCCGTCCACTGTTGCTGTTGTATCTTCAAAATTAATAATTCCTAAAGCGTCCATGATATCCTCCTATTCCATTGTCCTTTTTGCTACAAGCTCAATTGTTTCGCTATTTGCGCTACCGGCTGTTACTCCTGGTCCTATCTCAACCCCATCCGCAACGATGCAGCGTGTTACTTTAGCCCCTTCACCTATCTTAGCGCCTGGGTTAATTACACTATCGACAACCTTTGCGTCCTTTCCGATATAACAGTTCGTTCCTAATACAGAATTTTTAACATTTCCATAAACTACACTTCCTTGTGTAATATACGCATTATCTATTTTTGCTTCATCGCCAATAAATGCAGGTAATGCATTTACATCTTCTGTATATATCTTCCATTGCTCGTTTTCTAATTCTAATTCATTGTTTTCATTCAATAGATCTAAATTAGATTCCCATAATGAATCTACTGTTCCAACATCTTTCCAATATCCATCAAAGCGATAAGCTGCTAAACGTCTCTTATCTGCTAGGTATTGAGGAATGATATCTTTACCAAAGTCGTGATTTGATTCATCATTTTTATCGTCTTGTAATAAATATCTTCTTAATGTTTTATAGTTGAAAATATAAATACCCATAGATGCCAAATTTGATTTTGGATGCTCTGGTTTTTCTTCAAATTCATTGATGATATCATCTTTATCACAATTCATTATTCCAAATCGTGATGCTTCTTTTAATGTTACTTGCAAAACTGCAATTGTTGCATCTGCTTCTTTTTCTTGATGGTATCTAAGCATACGATCATAATCCATTTTATAAATATGGTCGCCAGAAAGAATTAACACATATTCTGGATCAACTTGATCTAAGAAATCGATATTTTGTGTAATAGCATCAGCTGTTCCACGATAGACTTCTAGACCTGCTGTATCTCTTTCTCTTGGTGTTAAAACGTATACCCCACCATCTTGAGTATCCAATCCCCAATATTGATCTTTTGCAACATACGCATTTAATAAGACAGACTCATATTGTGTTAAAACACCCACTGTGGAAATCCCTGAGTTAGCACAGTTACTCAATGGGAAATCAATAATTCGATACTTCCCCCCAAAGTGCACTGCAGGTTTTGCGACTTTTTTAGTTAAATCAAAAAGCCTTGATCCTCTTCCACCCGCAAGAATCATAGCTGCCATTGAATTCGGTCTCATGAAATTATCCTCCTGTTATTTCTATTGAATACGCTTTCATTATACCTTAGTTTCAAAAATTTGTACTACTTGACAAAATTTGAATAATGATTATTCATATAAATATTTTCTTACTAAAGAAACGAAATATAGTGAACCAGTAATAATTACAGATTTATCTTTCTTTATCGCATAATCAATCGCTTCTTTATAATCTTTTATTTTCATTGCTTGCTTATCATATTCTTCAATATGTTGAATACGATGATTATCAAATTCACAAATGATTACTTCTTCACATGCTTCTTGTAATATTTGATACATCTCTTCTGTTTGTTTATCTTTTAAAGCCGCAAAAACACCAATCCAATGATCACTCACTTCTTTCATCGCTTCTACACATGCCATCATACCTTCCACATTATGTGCACCATCGACATAGACCAATGGCTCATCACTAATCTTTTCAAAACGACCAAGCCACTTACTTTGATAGACCGCTTCTTTTACAACATCATTTGTTACATCAAAACCTAATGCATGTATCGCATATAGTGCTAATGCCGCATTTCTTTTTTGGTAACTACCTCCTTGGATTTCATATGTGGTATTGAATACTTCAAAAGTATGACTACTTCTTTTTTGGTAAAAAGAGAAAATACAATTTGCTTGTTTTTCATGTGCAACGTATTGAATGATTCTTTTTGCAGTATCATTAACTCTTCCACTTACAACTACAGTACTTCTTTTCTTTATGATGCCAGCTTTTTCATAAGCGATTTGTTGGTAACGATTCCCTAAAATACGCATGTGATCTAATCCAATACTTGTGATGATTTCTAAAACAGGATTTTCAATCACATTGGTATTATCTAATCGTCCTCCTACTCCAACTTCAAGTAATACATAATCTACTTTTTCATCATTGAAATAAACAAGCGCAATTAATAATGCAATTTCAAACATACCCAAATCATATTTTTCAATTATTTCAAATAAGTCATTGAGATATGTATTAAATCTATTTTCCGCAATCCATTTTCCATTGATACGAATGCGATCATAGTGTTCTTCTAAATGGGGTGATGTAAATGTGCCTACTTGAAAACCAAGCGACACTAAAATATCTTTGCAGTAATTGACCGTGCTTCCTTTTCCATTTGTGCCTGCAACATGAATAATCTTTAAGTTGTTTTGTGGATTTTGGATATCTTTTAGAGCTTGTCGAATAGGTTCTAAGCCATGATGTCTGCTCTTTCGATTCATTACCCAATTAGCATCCAGTTTTTCAATTTGTTTATTTGTCATAAAGGTTTGGTATTTGCCAATCTATTTCTTTCATATTATGTTCTTTTAAAAATGTATTAGTTTTAGAAAAATGTTTGCATCCGAAAAATCCTCTACTTGCGGAAAGTGGACTTGGATGTACTGTTTCTAAAACCAAGTGTTTCTTTCGATTAATTAAATCTTTTTTATTTCTTGCATCATTTCCCCACAACAGGAAAACGACTGGTGTATCTTTTTCATTCACCTTTTCTATTGCGTGGGTCGTAAATGTTTCCCAACCTTTTCCAGCATGTGCTTTTGGTTTGGAATCTTCAACTGTTAATACAGTATTCAAAAGGAATACACCTTGTTTTGCCCATGGCAATAAATATCCATTATCTGGAATAAAGCATCCCAAATCCTTATTCAATTCCTGATACATATTTCTTAAACTTGGTGGAATTTGTACACCAGGATTAACAGAAAATGCCAAACCATGTGCTTGCCCTTTTTGGTGATAAGGATCCTGCCCAAGAATAACTACTTTTATATCTTCATAATCACAATAAGAAAATGCTGAAAATACTTTTTCCTTTGGAGGATAAATCTCTTTTGTTTGATATTCTTCATGGAGAAAAGAAGATAATTCTTTAAAATATGGTTTTTCCCATTCTTCTTTTAACCAATTTGTCCAAGTATTACTCATGGAAGTCCTTTGACTCATTTTGATCAACTGGTGTAGGTAAATCCGTTACATCTTGAACTGCATTCTCTATTTTTTCTACAGTTGGTAAACCTGTAGAACCTTGCGTTTCATTTTCTACTTTTACTGCTGTTGGTAAATCGACTGGTCTTGGTAAATCTGTAGCATCTTGGACATATGGAAGTATGTCTTTCTTCTTTGCTTTATTTCCTAAGATTATTGCCAATGCGATTAATGCGAGGAATACGCCTCCTACAATCCAACCTGCTGTATAGTTTGGTTTATATGGATAATTATCAATATCTGGCGCATCATACATACCACCATCTTCTTTTTCATCATCCACAAATGGTTCACTGCTTCCTTGTTTGCTCGCAATATATTCTTGGACATCTTTTTCTACAACTTCAAATGGACGAGGTCCATATGTCAAAAGCACCTCATGAAATTCATTGTAGTCAAAGTTGTTGCCCATTTTTTCAATCGCATCATTTCTAATACGTAAAAATTGTGCAAGGCCAACACCATATGGCACAATTACTCCTGGACTTTCAATAGCGAAATCATATAAATCACTTGCACTTCCAGAATCAAGACCTAAATCCGTTAGGAAATCCGCAATATCTGTTTCTTGCCATCCTAAACCATTTACTCCGAGATCCGCAATTGCATTCAATATATATCCAATAACGACATTTAATCGCAACATTTCTTGCGTGTATTCATTAACTGGCATATATTTCGCAACGAAGTCTTCTACATACATTGCCCAACCTTCTGTATAGCCAATCATATTGATGGCATGACGTATTTCGTTTGGCTTTGTATTCATATACCAAATCGTTTGATATAAATGTCCTGGATATCCTTCGTGTGCTAATGTGCTATATAAATCATTGATATCATTCACACTATTTCCATTGATTTTAATAACGTTATTTGTAATATCATCAATTGGTGGTGATAAGTAATATGCAACGATACCATCATTGGCAACACTTGGATCTAAATATGTTGCTGTATATTCAACATCTGGTGCAACTGGGAATTTTTGTAAATTGGATTTTAAAAATTCCAATATTTCTTCTGGCGTTTCAAAACCAATTGTTTCTTCTTCGCCTCCTAAAAAGCTAATAGAGTATAAATTATTAATTTCTTCATTGATAACTTCTGAACATAAATCAATAAGTTCTTGTACACTTGCATTTGTGCTAGATTTTAATTTTACTAAGCTTTCGTAATATTCTTTTCCTTCTGGTAAATCGAATACACTTTCTCCCCATT
>CACXEN010000036.1 GCA_902766675.1 uncultured Erysipelotrichaceae bacterium | reverse complement strand
TGGATCCTATACATCCCAAGCAGCTGGTAGTGGTGTCATTATTAGTAATAATGGATATATTATTACCAATAACCACGTAGTTGAAAATGCTAATAAAATTCAAGTTACCACGTATGATGGCCAAACATATGATGCAACACTAGTCGGTACGGATAAAGATTCTGATATTGGTGTCATTAAGATTAATGCGGATAATCTAACAAGTGCAACACTAGCAGATTCTAGTAAGATTCAAGTTGGTGATACTGCAATTGTAATTGGTAATCCACTAGGTACACTTGGTGGTACTGTTACAGATGGTATTATTTCTGCAGTAAGTAGAGAAATCGTACTCAATGGTACTAGCATGGATTTGATTCAAACCAATGCGGAAATCAATTCTGGTAACTCTGGTGGTGGTCTATTTGATGGTAATGGTAATCTAATCGGTATCGTGAATGCAAAAGACTCAGGTACTACTAGTAGTGGGGCAACGATTGAAGGTATTGGCTTTGCGATTCCAATTAATTATGCAATGGAAATTGCGGAAGATATTATTGAAAATGGTAAAGTAATGAATCGTGCCACAATCGGTGTATACCTACAAGAATTACCACAAGACACAAGTCAATTCTCTGCTGGTTTATATATCACAGATATTGCACAAGGATCTAGTGCTGAAAAAGTTGGTTTACAAGCATATGATCGTATCATCAGTGTCGATGGTGAAGAAATTAATTCTTATGCATCATTAAAGAAATCTTTGAGAGATAAAAATGTTGGTGATGTCATAGAAATGAAAATTGAACGTGATAAAAAAGAGTTAACTTTCGAGGTAGAATTAACTGGATCACAAAATTAAAAGAGCGCTAATCGCGCTCTTTCATTATGCTTAATTGCTCAAAATGTTTCATATCTTCTATTGCGCTATGTTTGACAAAGTCATAGGCAAGTGGTGTTAGTGATACATATCCTTGATGGATTGCGCTAACATCCCCTGTATCTCCTTTCATATCTCTTGTTTCGATACCATTTGTGAAACAAGATAAATTTACTGTTTGATCATTGATTTCATTTACTTGCACTTTATTGGCATAGATTCTTTCCCCATCAAAGTGCGTGATACGAAAGCCTTTCATCTCTTCTTTTTTTATTGCTGGAATATTCATGTTCAAACAATAATTTCGATTTTCATCTTTCATAAATTCACAAATGAAATCTTTAATAATCTCTGCAGCATCTTCAAATGTCTTTTCTGTATAGGAACAATACGATGTCGCAATAGCAGGTACACCAGCAATATACGCTTCTAGCGCTGCCGCAACTGTTCCTGAATACATACAATCACTGGAAAGATTTTCACCATGATTAATCCCAGAAATAACCAAATCTATTTTTTCTTTGATTAATCCATATAACGCAAAATATACACAATCTGCAGGTGTTCCCCCTACAACTTCCCAAGCTTCTTTTACACCTGGTATATCGACACGATTGGCATCATGGGCTTCTCTAAAATATGTAACACTATGTCCAGCCGCAGATTTTTGCGTATCTGGGGCTACAACATATATCTCATGTTCATCTTTTAAAGCCTCACACAATGCACGAATGCCTTCTGCATGTATCCCATCATCATTGCTTAATAATATCTTCATATAATAACCTCAATGATATTATACAGATTTTTATTTATATCAAAAATTGGTAAGCCAAGAATGCGACATAGATTAGTAGTAATGTAATGCCTTGTGCACGATATAATTTCCCCTTTAATAGAGGTGGTACACATAGTAATAACATGGCGATAAACATAACTGGAATATCCACCACTAAAGATGAATTCATATTCATAATTGTCTTTTCTGCTGGTACGGCAAATGGTGAAATCGTCATAGCAGCACCAGATACTAATACAAGATTAAATAAATTAGCACCAATGATATTACCTAAAGATAATGCACTATGCCCTTTTAATAGAGCTGTTACAGCTGTAACAAGTTCTGGCAATGATGTGCCGAGTGCAACCATTGTTAAACCAATAACGGAATCTGGTACACCAAGTGCACTAGCGATGAGTGTGCCATTATCAACTAATAATCTTGCGCCAACTGCGATAACTGCTGCACCAAGAACTAAAAGACCAATCTCCATCCAAAGTGAAGTCTCTTTTCCTTCTTTTTCTTCTTCTACTTCTTGTGGTTCATCACTCTTTTTCATTTGCATGACAGAAATGATCATATATACTAAGAAGCCACATAGTAGCGCAATACCTTGCCATCTTTTAAATTCCCCTTGCGCATATGCTAGAAGTGAATAAAAAATAGCAGCGATAAAGAAAGCAATCGATGGTAAATATAATGATTGTTTTTTTACTTCGCTTGGTCGAATTGCGATTGTTAGTGCAGCGATTAAAGATGTATTACAAATAATAGATCCAATCGCATTTCCATAGGAAATACCACCATTATTTTGTAGTGCTGCTTGTGATGAAACCATTACTTCCGGTAATGTTGTTCCAATAGATACAACTGTTGCACCAATTAGAATCTCAGGAAGATGAAAGCGATGTGCAATACCAGTTGCTCCATCCACAAACCAGTCTCCTCCTTTTATCAATAAAGCAAAACCGAGTAAAAACAGTAATACAGCCTGTAACATATTTTTCCCTCCTAAAAATAATAAAACCCATGTACTACTACATGAGTCTCACAGTTTCCATATAAGCCGGGAATATCTCCGAGATGACGACTTATATACGCATAGCGTATGCTACTCCCTCATAATAAATGGTGGGGCTGGGGGGACTTGAACCCCCACGATGTTGCCATCAACGGATTTTAAGTCCGTAGCGTCTGCCGATTCCGCCACAGCCCCATTTCTTACCAAGGTTCCTGCCGGGGTCGAACCGGCGATCGCAGAGTTGCAGTCTGCTGCCTTACCACTTGGCTAAGGAACCATATATCCATGTTATAATTCGTGCTTATTTATTATACAAAGACCATCTTTTAATTGCAATAAAAAACTAGATTAATTTGAAATGTTTCAAAGCGTGCATTACACCACCCTCATCAACATCCAATGTGACATAATCCGCACATTCCTTACAAGAATCACTACCATTTAGCATTGCAACACCGATTCCAGCACTCTCTAGCATGCTTGCATCATTTCCACCATCGCCAAATGCCATTACATTTTCCATCGCAAAGCCATGCTTTTTCGCAAATATTTTCATCGCCTCTGCTTTTGAGCTACCAAGTGAATTAATATCGCAAAATGATGGATGCCATCTAGAACTCTCACATTTCTTTAGCTTTTTTACCAATTCTTTTTCTTGTTCTTCATCTAAAAATGCCATTGCTTGATATACTTTTTTATTCACAATATCACTTACATCCCCACTAGGATGATTATCATTCTTTGTGATTATATGAATCGCATCTACTCTTTCATCACGATAATTAAAGATTTTTCCATCTGGCATCGTAAAACCACATGGAAATGGAATTCGATTTGCTTCGGATATTATGATTTCTAAATCTTCTTTGCATATTGTATTTTCAGAAAAGAGATTCCAATTCTCGTCATAACAACATTGGCCATTATTAATAATATAGCCATCAAATGGATAATTATTTAAAACATGTAAACCATTTTTTGATCTACCTGATGCAATAAATAATTTAATGCCTTTCTTTTTCAATACATCAAATGTATCAAATACCTCTTGGTCAATTTGATGTGAATGAAAAGATAATAATGTACCATCTACGTCAAAGAAAATTGCTTCAATCATAGTAATTATTGTACAAAACCTATCACAAAAAGAAAACTAAAATCATTTATAATATGAATATGCAAAATATTGACACAATACATGATGAGAATGCATATGGTTATCCTTTTGTTGGAGATGTTGTTTTATTAATCTGGATGGATTCCTCTGAAACAAATCTATACCAAAAGAATGTACGTGGTGGAAAAGAATATTATGTATTCTTACTTTTAGAAAATACAGATCCATCTTTTCACATTGTAGATCATGTATATTTCTTTACTGATGAAACAATTTATAAGACACAAGTCAAAGATTTCCATTGGTCCGCAAATGGTTGTTACTTTAATTTATATGGCATGAAAGAAAGATATTATTCCATGGATTCCCTTCAAGAATATGAAGTAATCAAATATGAAAAAGATACACCAATACCATATTGTTTGATTCAAAAAAGATAAGGCAATCTCTCATGAGATTGCCTATATTTTTAGTTAATTTTTACTTTATTCCACAATTCAGATAATTGTTTCTTTAATTCTGGATCATAATGGAATACTTCATCTTTGTCATATCCTACACGTGGGATATATGCACTATTTTCAAAGTATGTACCACCATCACTGCTTAATTCTTCCATGATTGCAGTATTGACTGATGTATATCCAACATAGTCAGAATTTTCTCTTTGTACATCATCTGAGATGATGTAGTTGATAAATTCATTTGCTAGACCTGCACAGCTTGCATTTTCAGGAATGACCATTGCATCAATCCATAGGTTTGTGCCTTGTTCTGGTTCAAACCATGCCATGTCTTCATTTTCAGATAATACATATGCTGCATCACCTGAATACATTAAGGCAATATCTTTATTTCCATTTGCCATGCCATCAATTACTTCATCTGTCACATATGCTGGTTCCATTGTGTCATTCATTTCTTTTAACCAATCATATGCAGCTTGGATTTCATCTGAATTGTTTGTATTCATTGAATAACCTAAAGCTTTAAATGCGACCATGAATCCATCTCTTTGGCTATCATAGAAATAGATATGTCCTTTATAATCTGTATTTTTAAAGATGTCCCAACCTTGGCTTTCTACTACACTTGGATCTACATTTTCTTTGTTGTATACAATACCTACTGTACCCCAGAAATATGGAACAGAATATTCTTTATTAGCGTCAAATACTTCTTGCATCTTAACCATATCAGGATTTAAGTTTCCTAAATTTGTTAATTGTTCTTGATTTAGCTTTTGCAACAAGTTTTCTTGCATGAGTTGCTCAATCATATAATCACTTGGTACTAATACATCATAGCTTGATCCACCAAGTAATTTTGTATACATCATTTCATTTGAATCAAAAGTATCATAGTTGACTTTAGCGTTATACATTTTCTCAAAATCACTTACTACATTTTCTCCAATATATTCGCCAGCATTAAATACATTAATGACATTACAACCAAATTGTTCTTGGGCATCCACTGCACCTTCACCTGATACTTTTGATCCACATCCTGTTGTTAATACAAGTGCTAAGACAAAACCTACATTTCTAAACTTCTTCCAATACATTTTTCTTTTCCTTTCTTTCCCTTATCATAGGAACCACATTCACAATAATTAATACGATTGTGATGACATAAACAATAATTGCGGATAGTGCATTAATTGTTGGATTTACTCTCTTTACACTACCATAAACAAATATAGATATATTGGCAATGCCAGGACCAGTAGTAAATAGTGATATCACAAAGTCATCGAATGACATTGAAAATGCGACCAATGCCCCAGCAATAATACCTTCTTTAATTTGTGGAATAATAACCTTCCACATCGCTTCTAATGGTGTACAACCTAAATCCAGTGCGGCTTCTGCCATATTTGGGTCTAATCGTCTTAATCTAGGTAATACACTTAATATGACATATGGTATACAGAAGGCAATATGTGCCAATACCATTGTCCAAAATCCTGTTTTAATATGCAGTGATGTAAAGAAAAGCATGAATCCTATTGCGGTAACAATATCTGGATTTAACATTGGCAAGTTATTTACTTGGTTGACTGCTTCTCTTAATACACGATTACTTTTGGATAAACCAATTGCAGTAATTGTGCCTACGATTGTAGATACAACTGTCGCAATGACTGCACAAGCAACGGTATACCATATCGCTTCCATAATAGAACGATTCTGAAACATGGATTCATACCATCTGAGTGAGAATCCAGAAAACTTTGTCAGTGACTTAGAATCGTTGAAGCTAAATAATACGACATATAGAATTGGTGCATAGAAGAATATGAGGATGAGTAATAAGTAGATTTTTGAAAATAAACCATTTTTCTTTTTCATTAGTCTACCACCTCTTTGCCTTCCCTATCCATCTTCTTGGTGATATACATGGAAATCAGAATAATAATTGCCATAATTAAGCTAATTGCTGATCCGAAGTTCCAATCGCCTGTGGATATAAAGTAATCTTCTATCAAGTTACCAATTAATACATATTGTCCGCCTCCTAATAACTTAGGAATAAAGAAGCTTGATACAGCTGGTAAGAAGACTAATGTAATCCCTGATACGACACCAGAGATAGATAAAGGTAATGTGACCTTCATAAAAGTCTCTCTATCATTTGCGCCTAAGTCATTTGCGGCTATTAATAAATTTGGATC
>CACXEN010000035.1 GCA_902766675.1 uncultured Erysipelotrichaceae bacterium | reverse complement strand
TATGCAGCACTTGCATATTTTACATTTAAGCCATTTCCTTTATTTCCTAACATAGAGCCATAAAAGCGCCAATCATCCATATCTAGAAATCCTGCTAAGTTTAATGCCATCTGTTCATTGATTGCGGATGTAACAGATGAATATGTGGCAGCTTGACCTGGATCTGAATCAAATGCTGACCAGCCAAAGAAATTATTTCTATTTTTCGCATAGTTACTTGTACCATATCCTGATTCCAAGCAAGCCATCGCAAATATCATTAATGCATTTACACCATATTTGTTTTGGGCATCTATAAATGCTTTGGATGCGCCATATAACTTAGATGAAGAACTTGTATATCCTAAATTCTTTAAGAATGTATCATATGTTGCTGCACTAATATTAGACTTCGTACGTAATGGCAAGAATTGATAATAGTTATAATATTCTCCTGCCAGTTTTGTATAAGCTAAATCAGTATAGAATTGATATCCATTGTAGCTATAATATGTTTTACCAACTTCCATCCAATCTGCAGCAGGTAATGGTGTTGAAGCATCTATAGGAAGTGCCCCACCATTTGTAGAATAGCCATACCATGACTTAAAGTTCATATCTTTATATTTTCCACTTTGGACAACATCATATCGATTCATTTGTGGTGTTATCCAAAAAGGTTGTTCTTTTGGTGAATAATATGTTTCATTTCCACCCAACAAAATGGATAAACTATTTTGGTAATACTTCAAAGGAACTAAATCAATATCTTTTAGTTTTACATATCCATCAAAACCATTCATATTGATATGAACTACACCATCTCCAGATCCATCATATGAAACAGTCTCAAAATAATGCATCTGATAATGTGCACCTGTATATGTAGTCGCATAATTAGAACTCAATGATTGTGCGGCGTAATAATACATTAAGCTTTGACCATCACGAAATGGATATGAATATGCTTGTCCATTATTCATCGCAATGATTTTCGTTTGGCTATAGCTTTTTGCATGACGAACAACCCCATCATTATTCAATTTCTTCATCGCTTGCATAGCATCTTTAAAATTGTTATGACAGGATACTTTACTAAATCCGCCAGCATTATTTACTGTATCTACCTCATAGGCACTACATGCCATAGGATATTCTTTTGAATCTTCTAGTGCGTTTGCTTCAATTTTTTGTATTTCAAGAATAGGAAAAACGGTTAACACTGCTAACAGTGTTATTAAAACTTTTTTGGTTATTTTCATATAATCCCCCTTAAACAGAAGGCAAAAATGCTTTCTATTTATCAAACAAAAGATATATGGAAATTATGTATAACAAATTAGTAAAAAGCATAAAAAACACTTTATACTAATTGATTTTATAAATTCTATATCATTTATTACTCATCATAAATGGGCACATTAAAATGTACCTTGATGAAATTTCCTTCGTAAATCCGCATTTCCTTATTATTGTCCAGATCACAAATGTGTGAATTTGCCTATATATGAATAGGTATAAGGACTGCATCGTAATAATGTGTGACTCAACAGAGTCGAATACCGTTATAAGACATCGGTTGTAGCTAAGAAAGTACTAGCTATGTCCAATACTCTCTAAGAGGAAACATACATATTCTTATTCGTCTTAACAAAATCGTTAGAATGATAACGAAATGCCCAAGACAAAATACGCATACTTACCTATTTATATTATAATTAAAAGATTTTTTAATGCAATATCCATAAAAAAAAGACCTTACGGTCTTATTTTCCTCTTTTTCTGGCTTTACGAGCAGCTTCACTCTTTAGCTTTCTCTTTACACCTGGCTTTACATAGTATTCTCTTTTTCTTGCTTCAGCGAGGGTTCCATTACGAGATACCTGGCGCTTGAAACGACGTAAAGCATCATCAAGATTTTCATTTTCTTTTACTACAACTCTAGGCACACTGGCACCCCCTTTCTTTTTCGAGCATTACCATCTTATCAAAGCAACTAACAAAAATCAATCATTTATTGTGCGTGCTTATGTTGTTTATAAACATCTACTAAACCACGGATAAAATAATAGACACAATATAATGCAATAACTGCTAAAGCAGCAGCAACCGCAAAACCTATCCATCCAAAAAAGTACAATTGCACAGGATATTCACTAAACTGTTTGACACCTTCGCCATTATAAACAGCAGTTGTCCAATTGTATAAACTATATGCAGCATATCCAAATAAGAATATTCCTATAATACCTGCAATTGTTCGTATTTTAGCCGCCATTCAATTCCCCTTCAATATCATTCTACTCTTCAAAGTCTAAATCGCCATCACTTTCTGCACCAAAATAATATTTTTTTAGTATTTCTTTGCAAATCGCAATGTCACCATCCCATTGGTCATTACCAAATTCTCTTGCCATATAACGATCATCACCCTTACCAATAATCATCACAAAATCATTTGGATTCGCTAATTCAATCGCTTGTCTTATCGCGTCATAGCGATCTTCAATAATAATATAATTTGTTTTTTCAATGCCTTGCGCAATTTCTTCTGCGATATCCCTTACTTTTTCGTCCCTAGGATCATCTTCAGTAAGAATAATCATGTCGCAATATTTATCGAGTTGTTCACCCATGATTGGTCTTTTTGTTTTATCTCTTTTACCTGCAGATCCTGT
>CACXEN010000034.1 GCA_902766675.1 uncultured Erysipelotrichaceae bacterium | reverse complement strand
TTGATATTGGCACAAGCTAAATATACCTTCGTTTGAAATATTTGTTAGGAATGTGCCTTGCATCTCTGTCATTAATGCATCGAATTTTGTAATAATTGCAGTACTTGCTAGTTTTTCAATAATTGCCTTCATTACGATTTGTTGGTGCATGTTTCTTCCGAAATCTCCATCTGGTAATGTTTTTCTTTCACGTACATAGCGAAGTGCTGAATCACCAGTTAAATGGATTCTTCCTTCAGGGAAGTGATAATTCGGATCATCCCAGAAAGAGAATTCATATGGATTATCTACATCTACACCATCAAACACATTGATGATTGTTTGGAATGTAGAGAAGTTAATTAATACATAGTTATTAATATCAATGCCCAATAAGTCACTAAGTGAAGTTAATGTATTATCAATACCACCAACTCCTAAGTGCGTTAACTTATCCGCATATCCACCTGCTTGTGGATTTGGCACATAAGAGTCTCTTGGGAAAGATACCATCAACATTTGGTGTGTCTTAGGATTTACTACAACTACAATATCAACGTCTGTTTTACCTTGTAGTTTCAATCCTCCATATTCATCATTACCACCAAAGAAAACCGCAAATGGTTCACTTGTTAGCTCTGTTGATGATGGAATAATTGGATTATCCAATTCAACATCTACTGTATAAATAATTCTTGTGTCTTTTTCGAAGTTCTCATATTCTTCAATGCTTGTTAGCATAGAAATATTTGTTTCAGACAAGAACATGACTTGTCCTTCGTTATTGTAAAGTGCATCTGCAGCAGCTTGAATGGATTCCCCATCAATCATATTGATTTGTTGGCTGTTAAATACTTCCTTCACTGCATTGATTGCGATTCTTTGATTATTTGCATCAACACCCATATGTGAGATGAATGTCGCATCTTTATATGCAAGTAATTCCTCTTCCGGAGAAGAATAACTCTTTGCTTTATATGGTCCATCTGTGAATATATCTGAATGTTCATTCATATAATCGTCATTCATCACATATAAATTCACTTGAATTGTTTCTTTCTTTTCTTCTTTATTACCTGAATCTATTGTTGAAGTGATTTTGCTTTTAATATATGGCATTAATATAGATAACACCAAGAATATTATGGATAATCCAATATTCACACCTCTTACTACATATTTTTGTGGTACTTTTTTAATTTTGTTTGTCGCAAAATACATACCAATGATAATTGCCAATACCGCAAATAATGCAATTAAAAACCATCTAAACGGAAACATTGGCATTGTTTTGAATATTGCCACAAATACCAATCCTAAAACAGCCATAATTCCCCAGAATAATAATGGGTTAATGTGTCTTTTTACTTTTTTAGGTGTTTTGTCTTCTTCTTTTATTATTTCACTTTCAACTGCCTCTTCCGCTTCACTAATCAATAGGTCAATTGTTTCAGTCACTGCCTCATCAATTTCTTCTACAGAATCTACAGGATTTAATTCATTTTCAAAATTCTTTTCTTCACTCATTTTAATACCTAAAACACATGAATTCTAACATAATAAAAAAGTGAATTAAAGGTTATACCCTCAATTCACATAAAATTAACAAAGTTCGATATCAATTATCTGTTTTCGATTTTGCTTAATAATGCATCATAATCGATATTTTCATCAGGTAATTGCTTTTTTAGAATTTGAATTGCTGCTTTTGCGGAAGATTTTGAATCCCCTTTCTCTAGCAAGTCTTCTAATTTCTTTGCTTCTATATTTTCTTTTTCTAATCGTAAAGCCTGCATTCTCTCGTTGTATCCTTTTGCAAGCTCATCTACATCTTCTCTATTCTTTGGGAGTTTCTTTGTGACTAAAAACTCTTCATAAGCATCGCAATAATGTTGTACTTCATCTGTAAATGCGATTTGATTCCCTTTATGAATCCAAAGAACTTTATTACATAATCCTCTGATCTGTTCAACAGAGTGTGATACAAGCATGCCTGTAATACCTCCTCTGATAATCTCTTTCATTTTATCGCCACTTTTTTTCTTGAAAGCACCATCACCAACACTTAATACTTCATCAAGGATAATAATGTCAGGATTTACCAAGCATGCAATAGAGAATGCAAGTCTACTCTTCATACCACTTGATAATTGTTTG
>CACXEN010000033.1 GCA_902766675.1 uncultured Erysipelotrichaceae bacterium | reverse complement strand
TTATCTGTACCACCACTGACCAAACGGAATCCTTCTTCTTGTAAGGTAGTAGCTAATGCTTGGCAATTATCCAATAACTGTTTGATATATGTTTTATATTCCGGTTGTAATGCTTCATAAAAACAAACTGCTTTTCCTGCAACAACATGACAAAGTGGTCCGCCTTGAATGCCTGGGAAGATTGCTTTATCAATTGCTTTGGCATATTCTTCCTTACAAAGAATCAATCCACCACGAGGTCCTCGTAATGTTTTATGTGTCGTTGATGTTACAACATCCGCATATGGTACAGGATTCATATGATATCCCGCTGCCACAAGCCCTGCAATATGTGCCATATCTACCATTAGTAATGCGCCTACTTCATCCGCAATACTTCTAAATTCTTTAAAATCTATTTCTCTAGCATATGCACTTGCGCCACATACAATCATCTTAGGCATCGCTTCTTTTGCGATATTTCTAACTTCGTCATAATTGATTACTTCTGTTTCTGGATCAACACCATATGAATGAAAGTCATATGTTTTGCCAGAGAATGATACTTTCGCACCATGTGTTAAATGACCACCTGCTGCTAAATCCATTCCTAATACTGTATCTCCACTATTTAATAGTGCTGAATACACTCCCATATTTGCTTGCGAACCTGAATGTGGTTGTACGTTTGCATGTTCTGCTTTGAATAATTCACATGCGCGATCTCTAGCTAGATTTTCTACTTCATCCACATTGACGCATCCACCATAATATCTTTTACCAGGATATCCTTCTGCATACTTATTTGTTAATACAGAGCCTACTGCTTCCCTTACATCTTTAGAAGTAAAGTTTTCAGAAGCGATTAATTCAATGTTTTCATTTTGTCTTTTCGTTTCATTATCAATCATTTTTTGGAGCTTTAAATCTTTCATTGTCTTTTCTCCCTTATCACCTTATCGATATCTTCTTGTGTGATTGGTCCTTTACGAACCACTGCATAGTTATTTGTGCAATCTACGATTGTACTTGCTTGTTGGAATTTTATATCTCCTTCTAGGATTCCTGCAATACCTTTACAGCTATTCCAAATCTCTTCTGGTGTTTCGCATACTTTTTCACCAGATAGATTCGCACTTGTCATATAAACTGGACCACTTTCCACAATGATACTTTCCAACTCTTTTGATGTGGCCATTCGAATCGCTATCGTATCCATTCCTCCATTGATATATCCATCCACTTCTTCTTTTTTCTTTAATATAAGAGTGATTGGCCCTGGCATATATTCTTGGATAATGATTCTATCTACATCACTAATTTCACAAAGTGATTCAATTTGTTTGAGATTCGCGCACATGATAGGAAATGCTTTATCTTTTGGTCTATGCTTAATATCTCTTAGTTTTTCTTGTGATTCATATACTTCTATGGAAGCACACAAACCATAAACTGTATCTGTTGGTACAGCTATGACTTCCCCTTCTTTTAAAGCATCCACAATATCGCTTATTTCATGTGTTGTATAAACTTTCATTTTCTTATTCCTGTATGCTATTATAACGCAAAGAAAGAGAGAAAAACTATGATTCATTTCGATTCAGATTATATAGAGGGATGTATCCCTGAAATACTAGAAGCCCTACAAAACACAAATACCGAACAAACAGTTGGCTATGGAGAAGATGCCCATTGTGAAAACGCAAGAGAGTTAATCAAGAAAGAGATTGATAATCCAAATGCATCAGTACATTTTTTAGTTGGTGGTACACAAGCAAATGTAACTGTAATATCTTCTATTCTTAGACCACACCAAGGTGTTATTTGTGCAGAAAGTGGACATATTAATGTACATGAAACAGGTGCTATTGAGGCATGTGGATATAAATGCCTTACAATCCCTTCTAATGATGGAAAAATTTACGCGAAAGACATTGATGCGATGATTACCAATCATTTCGCAAGCGATGTTGCAGTCCATATGGTACAACCTGGTATGGTATATATTTCTTTCCCTACTGAAAGTGGTACATTATATTCCAAAAAAGAATTGGAAGAAATTTATTCTATATGTGTTAAACATGATGTCCCTTTATTCATTGATGGTGCGCGTCTAGGTTATGGT
>CACXEN010000032.1 GCA_902766675.1 uncultured Erysipelotrichaceae bacterium | reverse complement strand
ATATTCGAGCACAGCCTTTAGTGCTTCTGTTGCGAAGCCTCGCATCTGATAGTTTCTAGCAACACTAAATCCTACTTCTATTTGATTGTTATCATAGTCATAGGCTCCTATTGTGCCAACGATAACATCATCACCATTAACATCCATTACCCATGAATAGGAATGTTCGCTGCTATAACTATCGATAATGTGTTCTACAGTTTCTTGCGTCATTTCTAAAGTTTTATATGGATTCCATCCAGAGTATTTGTGCATTTGGGGATCCATTCCAAACTGTTGATATAACTGCTCAGCATCATCTGGACGATATCTTCGAAGCACAAGATGATCTGTCCACAATTCTGCTGTGCCATGCGGCACAATTTCTTCGATTGATTGAATTTGCGATTTACAAATAATAACATCCTCAATAAAGAGACCATCCTCATCGAGGCCCCATTCACACTCCAGAAATGCAGCGTTTCCATATTTTGCACGACCTGAAAAAGTATTCTCATCCGTATCTATGATGCGTACATATTTTCCGTCATATTTGAGCAGATTCATAATTACCTCCACAAATTCATGTTGTTTACTACTTTCATTTTAGAATTTAAATCTAAGAGTTTTGAATAATCTTCTTTATTGCCTCTGCATACTGTGTTGCATGATTCATTGAGAATTCTCCATGTCTTAGATTAGGTAAGCGATGAAGTTCACTAGATGGATGCATCTTGAAAATTGTTTCTGCAGAATGAATCATTTCGCTAGTTTCTTTTTCGCCAACATAAACACGTATCTTTGCTTTAGCGTCTTTGAAACTATTTTTGAGACTATAAGATGTATTTGCTTTTAAAAATGCAATCATATCTTCTTTCTTGATTTGGCAAGTATCTTGATAATAATCTTCAAATAAATCATGTTTTATATGTAGAGATTTAAATTGTAGTTTTGCAAAGCTCTTATTCTTAATCAATCCATAACTTAGATGTAAGGATGGCGTTATAAAGGCATTTAAAAACTTTGATGGAAGAACAGAGGCGCTTTCAATAAAAGCATAGGAACAGATATCTTTTCGCTGAGACAAGATTTCTATTAGAATTTGTGCACCCAAAGATAGACCACCCATCAATAAGATAGAACCATTACATTGTTCATCAATGAAAGTAATAATCTCTAAAGCATTATCTTCGATTGTTGTGAAAGGATGATCACTCCCTGCGTGGCCATCTAAGATCGGAAGAATGATATGGTAATCTTGCTCTAGAAGACTAGCTACTTCTCGATAATTCCACCATGATAATCCTCCACCATGAAGGAGAAGGATTGTATCTTTATCTTTTGAACCATATTCTTTAAATTTCATGTGATATATACTTTAGTATCAAACTATTTATTCTTAGTAAATAAATGGTAGTAGACGATATTTTACTTTCTTTTTATATTCAATATAACCATCCAATTCTTTTTCTAATACTTCTTCTTCATTTTTCATTCTTTTAACAATAATAGGAATATAACTTAACATAATTAAGAAAGAGATAGGGGAATTCAGTATGAATGGCATACTCAAAAATAGAAATAATGTCGCAAAATACATTGGATGTCTTACAATTGCATATAAACCTGTATCTACAACTTTTTGATTTTCTTGCACTTCTATCGTTCTTGATAAATATGCATTTTCTCTTAATACTTCCGCAAATAGTAGATAAGATATTAAAAATATAATACTTCCAATTACCACAAATATATTTGGAAAGGATAACCATTGAAAACGATAATTCAGTCCTGCAATGATAAATGCAAGGATAAACATGATGCCACTATAATTGATTACATCTTTTTGTTTACTTTGTTTTTCTTTGGCATTTAATCTACTTCTTAATAAATTAGGAGCCTTTAGATACATTACAATTCCAGCAATAAACATCGGTATAAATAATAAGGCCATAAATAATAAACCATGATTCCAACTGAAAGATCCTGCAGGCAAAAATAGGAGTATACCAACAAGAATTACACCGAATAAATATTTGATGATTGCTTCGAATAATAATTTCATATCTACTTCAATAGTATCATAATAATTATTTCTGTTTTGTATTGAACGATAAAACAGAAAAAAGGCTTTTACTTTCATATTATTTGGCAAATTGAAATAAAACTCTTAGAGATTTCTAAGAGTCTTCTAGTATTAACAACATTTCTACATGTGGAATTCCATCTTCTAAGAATTCATCTGAATGAACTTGAAATCCTTCTTTTTCATAAAAGGGTATTGCATAACATTGGGCTTCAATATAGATTTGGTCTGGATGAAATCTTTCTTTGATTTGTTGGATACCTTCTTTTAGTATCATTGATCCTAGTCCAATATTGCGTTTTGTAGTTAAAACTCTACCCATTTGTATGGTATTTTCATCTTTTTGAAATGCGCGTAAATAGGCGATAACTTTTCCATCTTCTTCTATAAATATATGTAAGCTATCATAATCTTTTCCATCAATATCGGGATAGATACAAGTTTGTTCTACAACAAAAACATCAGCGCGTGCTTTTAAAATTTCATATAGTTCTGTATTTGTTAATTCATGAAATGTTTTTGTTTTTATTTGATTATTATTTGAATTCTCACTCATATAACACTCCAAATCTGATTCTTTGTATATATTATATTTCTTCAAAAATGGTTTGGTATATGCAGATTGAAATTTCTCTTTATAAGGGCATATCGCACAATTTACTTTGTACAATAAAAGGTTTAAAATTTTGATAGAAAAAGGAGTAAGCATATGAAGATTTCACCATTGCAAAAGGAGAGATTGCAATATCAACCAAAGCTTCCTGGAATGCTAAGAGGTGGTATTGCAGAAATTAGTGTAAAGGAAGGCGCAGAGACACAAAGTGTATCTGATCAAGAAAAGATCAAAGAACTATTCCCAAACACATATGGAAAAAAAGAAATTACATTTGAGAAGGGAGAAAACACATCAGAGGCTAAAAAGCAGGTCGTAGGTGTTATCTTATCAGGTGGTCAAGCACCTGGTGGACACAATGTTGTTTGTGGTTTATACGATGCTTTAAAAGCAACAAATAAAGACAATGTACTTCTTGGTTTTAAAAAGGGACCAAGTGGACTATTAGAAGATGACTATTTAGAATTTGATGATGCATATATCGATGAATTTAGAAACACAGGTGGTTTCGATATCATCGGCTCTGGTAGAACAAAATTAGAAACAGAAGAACAATTCGCAGTAGCAGCAGAAGTATGTAAGAGACATGATATTACAGCGATTGTTATTATCGGTGGCGATGATTCTAATACAAATGCGGCAGTACTAGCAGAATACTTTGCAGCACATGAAACAGGTGTACAAGTTATTGGTTGCCCTAAGACAATTGATGGTGACTTGAAGAATGAAGATATTGAATGTTCATTTGGATTTGATACAGCCACAAAAACATATAGTGAATTGATTGGTAATATCGAAAGAGACGCAAACTCTGCGAAGAAATATTGGCACTTCGTAAAAGTAATGGGACGTTCTGCATCCCATGTTGCATTAGAATGTGCATTAGAAACACAACCAAATGTATGTTTGATTTCTGAAGAAGTAGAAGAAAAGAAGATGTCTTTATCTGATATTGCAGATTATATTGCGGATTCAGTAGAAGCAAGATCAAACAATGGCATGAACTTTGGTGTAGCAATTATTCCAGAGGGTGTTGTAGAATTCGTTCCTGAATTCTCTGTATTAATTAAAGAAATCAATGAACTACT
>CACXEN010000031.1 GCA_902766675.1 uncultured Erysipelotrichaceae bacterium | reverse complement strand
ATCTTTGGTTCTGTTCCACTAGGTCTAACAACGACACTTGCACCATCTTCCAATGTATAAATCAATACATTTGCGCTTGGTAAACCAGTTTCTTCTGGTTTTAAGTAATCAGTTACTTTCGCAACTTTAATACCCGCAAATTCTGTTGGTGGATTCAAACGTAAGTTTTCCATGATGCCTGCCATCTTTTCCATGCCAGACAATCCTGCAAATTCAAAACTATCTACTTTGTTGAGATATCTACCATATTGGCTATAGATTTCTTCTAGTCTTTGTTTGATAGATGAACCAATACTTCTATAATATGCGGCCATTTCACATATTAACATGGAAGCTACTACTGCATCTTTATCACGAACATATGGTCCAGCTAAATATCCATAGCTTTCCTCAAAACCAAAGATGAATCGATCCACTTCGCCATCTGCTTCAAGTTGTGCAATTTGATCTCCAATCCATTTAAAACCAGTCAATGTATGTCTTAGTTCTACACCATAATGTTCTGCTACAGCATCCGCAAGTGGTGTGGATACGATAGATTTTACAGCCACTGGTTTTTCAGGCATAGTACCTTTTTCAATTCTTCCTTGGCAAATATAATCCAATAGTAATACACCCATTTCATTACCAGAAACTAGTTCATATGAACCATCTGGACATTTCATCGCAATACCTACACGGTCAGCATCTGGATCTGTCGCAAGCATCAAATCTGCACCAACTTCTTTTGCCAAATTCACACCCATTTCAAGTGCTTCATAGATTTCAGGATTAGGATATGAACAAGTTGTGAAATAACCATTTGGATATTCTTGTTCGTAAACGATTGTTACATCATTAACACCAATATCTTTTAAAACACGCATAACTGGAACTAAACCTGTTCCATTGAGTGGTGAATAAACTAATTTTAAATCTGCTTCTTTGCATAGACCTGGTCGAACTTGTCTTTCTTCAATTGCTTGATAGAATGCATCTTTACATTCATTTGACACAAATTGAATCAATCCTTTTTCTACACCTTCCGCAAAACTCATATATTTTGCGCCAGTCAATACATCTGTTTTTTGAATTGCGTCATATACAATTGCGGCAGCATCATCTGTCATCTGACAGCCATCTGGCCCATATGCTTTAAATCCATTATATTTTGCTGGGTTATGGGATGCTGTTAACATGATACCGGCATTACATTTGTAATATCTTGTCGCAAACGATAATGCTGGTACTGGCATTAATTCATCATAGATAACAACTTTAATTCCATTGGCCGCAAGAACACTCGCAGCATCTTTCGCAAATGTCCAACCTTTGAGGCGGCTATCATAACTAATCGCCACAAGTTGATTTCCACCTTGCGTTTTTACCCAATCTGCGACACCTTGTGTTGCTTGACGTACAACCCAAATATTCATTCGATTCGTTCCAGCACCTAGTGTGCCACGAAGTCCAGCAGTACCAAATTGTAAAGCAACCGCAAAGCGTTCTTTGATTGCGTCTTCATCACCTTCAATACTTAATAGCTCTGTTTTTAAATCACAGTCTACTAAATCTTCTGCCTGTAACCAACGTTTATATTCTTCTTGATACATAATTTGTCCTCTCCATCCTATGATTGAAAAAAGGAATGACATTTGTCATTCCTTTTACTTAACTATATGTTTGTCTTAAGCAATGACCTTTTGTGAACGAAGTACTTCTTCAATTTGTTCAACAGCCGCATCTTCATCATCACCTTCGCAAGAGATTGTGATTTCAGATTGCGTAGGAATGCCTAATGACATAACGCCCATAATGGATTTCATATTTACAGAACGTCCTTTGTAAGTAACTTTTATTTCACTTTTAAATTTGCTCGCAGCATTTACAGCTACTGTTGCTGGACGTGCGTGTAATCCAACTGGATCAACAACAGTTACAGATATTTCTTTCATTTGAAAACCTCCTACATCTAGAAATATTTTAATATATGCGAATTTTTCTTGCAACCGTTTACATCTTTTAAAATCTATGCATTGGTATTTCCACGGTTGTAAATTTCTGCATTATTTTTTGCATCAATAAGCGTATCTCTTCTTAAATAGCGGTTATAACGCAATATTTCTTTAAAGAATTGATAGAGATTCACATCCCTCATCGTTTCTTCATTTCTTAAAAATTCTGACGCAAATACGAGTGCTTCTTCGCCATAATCGATTTGTAAGATGGCTGTTCTTGTTTTTGTCCACTCTGTCAATGGTCCGGTTGTTTCATAAATTGAAACTTCATCTAAATCTTTTAATGGAATAACTTTGTTATCCATTTCTAATATGACCGTGTCATTTTCAATATAGTAATTTAATTGTTTTTGTTGATATTGATATTTTCTAAAGAATGCTAAAAATACCAATAGATAAACCCATATAAGACCAACTGCAAGAAACGCAAATAGAGCTGAGTCCTTCACGAATAATTTCATCAAGGCAATAAGAATGATGCATGGAATAACTACATAGTAAATCCATGACTTGTAATTTATTTTGTAATACACGAGTTCTTTCTTTTTCATAGTATTCCTTTATTTATGATATGGCTCATTGTGCATAATTCGAAATAGACGATATATTTGTTCAAGTAATATGATTCTACATAATTGATGTGGGAATGTGCAATCCGATAATTTTAATAGGTAATTGGCACGTTGTATCACTTCCTTTGATACACCAAGAGATCCGCCTATCACAAAAGTAATTTTACTTTTTCCTTGTGTATATAAATCCTGCACCTTTTTAGAAAGAGAAATAGAATCTAAGCTTTCTCCTTTTAAATCCAAAAGGATTACATATTCATCATCTTTGATTTGTTTTAAAAGACGTTCTCCCTCTTCTTTTTTTACTTGTTCAAATTGGGCATCTGAGAAAGATTCTTTCGCTTCAATATCTTTTACTTCTACAATT
>CACXEN010000030.1 GCA_902766675.1 uncultured Erysipelotrichaceae bacterium | reverse complement strand
AATGCTGTATATATCTGTAAGATCATAAATGGCAAGAAGTTATATACCATACCAATATATACACGCATTTCCGCACTGATTGCCTCAGAGCTAAGAATACCGCGCCATGCATACGTTCTAACTAGCATATTAATCCACATTGGTAATGTTATTAACAATACCATTAGTGCAGCACTATTTGGCTTTAGCTTTGCCATAAAGTATGCACAAGGATATCCGATTAGTATACAAATAACTGTTGTAATAAATGCCATTTTTAAGCTGCGCCAAAGAACACTTGGGAAAATCTCATCCGAGAAGAATCTCGCGAAATTTTCTAGTGTGAATTGTATCGTCAAGACTGAATTTCCTTCTTTTGTAAAGGCATAGAAGACTATCATCAACATTGGAAGTACAATCATGACAACCATCCATACTAAATATGGGTAAATCAGTTTGCTAAAGTTCTTCATGATTATTTCATCTTCCTCATAACGTGAATATCTTCAGGGTTCCAAATTAATCCAATTCTTTCGCCTTCTTCGATCGCATCTGTTGTTTCAACTTTGATTTCTCTACCTTGTGTGGAGAATGTGATTGGATAATCACCTTCTGTCAATGTTTCATCATCGAAATCATATTTCACATCCCAGATGTCTACTCTAGATTCATCTTCTTGGTTCCAAGCATATGCATCAGCCCAACGAACCAAGTCTGTATCTAGCGCAACAGATTCTTTGATTTCATCTACTGAACGATAGAAATCAAATGCCTGAATGCTTTCTTCATTTGATACATCTTCTACAACTGCTGGTTTTACCACATTGATTTGAACTGTAATGCTTGTACCAGCTTCTGTGGAGAATGTACAATCATACGTTCCTTCTTCTGGTTTTACATCATATTGTATTTTTGTTAGTGACACATTTTCATCTGTCTCTATATTCCATGCTTGGGCATTGGCTCTAGCGATAACTTCTGAATCTGTTAATGTTTCAACATCTTCTAAATCCATATAGAAACTTGATGCAGAAATCTTTTCTTTTGCGTCAGTATTTTCAATATCTCTTTCTTTTGTGACATGCATCATGACAGTTTTACTTGTACCACTACTTGTTTCTACAACCACTTCATAATGCACACCTTTGAATAAGACTGATTTTACTTCACCATTTAATAAGCCTTTATTTCTTTCTACGATATCTACATCCTCTGGACGAATTACGATATCTACTTGTTCATTTTCTTCAAATCCATAGTCTACACATTGATAATCCACATCATCAAAGCTAACAAGATTATCTTTTTTCATAATGCCATCAATGATATTTGAATCACCAATGAATTGGGCACAGTATTTATTAATTGGTTCATTATATACTTGTGCAGGTGTACCAATTTGTTCGATTTCACCATCTTTCATAATCACAATCTTATCGGACATTGTTAATGCTTCTTCTTGATCGTGTGTTACAAAGATAAATGTAATACCTACTTCTTTTTGAATCTCTTTCAATTCAACTTGCATTTCTTTTCTTAGATTCTTATCTAATGCGCTTAATGATTCATCTAATAATAAGACACGTGGTTCATTCACAAGGGCACGCGCAATTGCGACACGTTGTTGTTGACCACCAGAAAGACTTGTGACTTCTCTATGCTCAAATCCTTCTAATCCAACAAGAGATATCATACGCATAACTTTTTGATCAATAATATCTTTTGGTTGTTTTTTAATCTTTAAACCAAATGCAATATTGTCATATACATCTAAATGTGGGAATAGAGCATAATGTTGGAAGACTGTATTAACATCTCTTTTATAAGCTGGAATTGTTGCGATATCTTCCCCATCCATGATGACATGGCCTTCACTTGGTTCTAAGAAACCTGCAATAATTCTTAATAGTGTTGTTTTACCACATCCAGAAGGTCCCAAAAGTGTCACAAATTCATTTTCATTGATATCCAATGAAATTCCTTTTAGTACCACTTGGCTACCAAATGTCTTTACTACATTTTTTACTTCAATTAATTTCTTCATCATTAGCCCCCTTAGAATGCTGGCGGTGTGGATATCCAAAGCACACGCGCATTACTTTTTCCATCATTTTTTAGGTAATATTCCTCATTACCTTTTACATAGAAACATTCTCCCTTTTTCACACTGTAATTAGAATGATTGTTAATCATTAACTGGATTGTTCCTTGTAATACATATCCAAATTCTTCCCCTTTATGAATTGCCATGACATGGGAAGAAGCACCTTCTTGCAAATCTATAATGATTGGTTCCATCGCATTCTTTTGTGCATTTGGAACAATCCAATGCAAGGTCCTACCTTCTTGTTCATCAATAAACGCATCATCTTTTGTAAATACAACTTGTTCATCTTCATCTTCTGTAAAGAACCGTGACATACTAACACCTAATGCATTGGTAATATCCTCTAGTGTCTGCAAGGATGGAGATGTTAGATTTCTTTCTAATTGAGATAGAAATCCTTTCGTTAATTCACATCTTGACGCTAATTCATCGAGAGTCAAATCATTCTTTTTTCTTAGCTGATTGATTCTTTTTCCTATATCAAGCATCCCATTACCTCCGTTTAACAATTCTAAACATTTTATTAATAATCATTAAACCGAAATAATTATATGACAACTACTAAAAAATGCAATAGAAATATATAAAAAAAGACAATTCTTTTTATGAATTGTCCTTTCGTGATTATTTTACTGCCGCAACAAGTGGCATCAATGCTTCTTTAGGTTGGAACCCCATTGTTTGTGCAGCAACTTTTCCATCCTTAAATGAGATAAGTGTAGGAATGGACATAATACCATAGCGTTGTGCAATCTCTGGAGTATCATCCACATTTACTTTTATAAAAGTTACATCAGGATTCTCATTAGCTAACTCCTCAACAACTGGTCCTAACATTTTACATGGTCCACACCAGTCAGCGTAGAAATCTACGAATACTGATTTTGTTTCACCTAGAAGTGCATCATATTCTTCAACAGATTCAATAATTTTCATTACGCTCTCCTCCTTCACTTTGTATTATTACACAAAGGATTTTATGCGCAAGCAATATGCCCACTACTTAATTCTAGTTGCAGCTTCTTTGTCAAGAATGATTGTTACATCATCATGATCTTGTAAGATACTTGCTGGACAATCTGTAGATTTTTGACCTTTGATCATGTCATATACAGCATCTGCTTTATTTGCGCCAGTCGCAATCATAATGATTTTCTTAGCACGCATAATGCTAGCTAAACCCATTGTTACCGCATGTGTAGGCACAAGATCGATATTATCATCAAAGAAACGTGCATTGTCTCTTCTTGTTTGTTCTTCTAATTCCATAACATGAGTTAGTGAATCAAATGGTGTACCAGGCTCATTGAATGCGATGTGACCATCACTACCAATACCTAATACTTGAATATCAATTGTATATTTTTGTAATTCTTCTTCATATTTTGCACATTCTTCTTCAGGATTATCTGTTTCTCCTACTGGAACGTGTGTATTTTCTTCTGGAATATCAATATGATCAAATAAATTTTCATGCATAAATGTGTAATAGCTTTGATCATGCGTTTTTGGAATACCAATATATTCATCTAAGTTAAATGTAATCACATTTTTATAACTTGTACCATTGGTGTTGTGATCCGCAATCATCTTTTTATACAAGCCTACTGGTGATGATCCTGTTGCTAAACCTAGCACTGGATTTTCTTTACGTAGAACATCTCGCATTATTTTAAATGCTTCAGAACTTGCTTGGTCGTAATTGTCTGTAACAATAATATTAAACATAGTTTTTCTCCTTTTATGTTTTATATTTTACTACCAAGATTCGAAACTACCACACTTTTTTTCGATAATATCGCATTTTTTTCTTTCCTTTTTATTGGCGAAACTAATGGAAAATAGTAAAATTTCATTTGAAGGAGATTGAAATATGTCATTTATTGAAGAGATTAAAACTAAAGCAAAATCAAACATAAAAACAATCATCTTACCAGAAGCAGAAGATGAAAGAACATTACGGGCTGCTGATGCAGTATTAAAAGAAGGTTTTGCAAAGATTGTATTACTTGGTGATGTTGATCAAATGAAAAAGGATGCAGAAAGCTTAGGACTAGATATTAGTGGAGCAACATGCATCGATCCTAAAACAAGTGATAAATTAGATGAATATGTAGATAGACTATATGAATTAAGAAAAGAAAAAGGTATGACACCTGAAGCTGCTAGAGAAGCACTTACAACAGATTGCACAACATTTGGTGTCATGATGTTAAAACAAAATGAAGGTGATGGCCTAGTATCTGGTGCATGTCACTCTACAGCTAATACACTTCGCCCTGCTCTTCAAATTTTGAAAACAGCACCTGGTGCGAAATTAGTTTCTGGCTTCTTTGTGATGGTTGTACCAAATTGCGAATATGGTCATAATGGAGCATTCGTATTTGCGGACTGTGGATTAAACCAAGATCCAGATCCAGAACAACTAGCCGCAATCGCTAATGATAGCGCAAAGAGTTTCAAAGACTTAGTTGGAGCTGATCCAGTAGTCGCATTTATTTCCCACTCAACAAAAGGTAGTGCAAAACATGCACTCGTTGATAAAGTGGTTGCTGCAGTAGAAAGTGCACATGCAAATTATCCTGATCTAAACTGTGATGGTGAAATGCAAGTAGATGCCGCAATTGTTCCAAGTGTTGGTGCATCTAAAGCACCAGATTCACCTGTTGCAGGTAAAGCAAATGTACTTGTATTCCCTAACCTAGATGCTGGTAATAGTGGTTATAAACTAGTCCAACGTCTTGCTAAAGCTGAGGCATATGGACCAATGCTACAAGGTATTGCGAAACCAGTAAATGATTTATCTAGAGGTTGCTCTTGGGAAGATATCGTAGGTGTTACCGCAATTACTGCAGTACAAGCGCAACAATAATCAAACAAAAAGGCCTTGGTTTACAAGGTCTTTTATTGTGGCCACTTCTTTAACTTATCCCCTTTGACAAGATAGGCGTCATTGGCAAGTTTTGCTAACGGTGTATCGGAAAGAGAATCAGAATAGAATGCTTCAATGATTCGTTTACCAAATACTTCTTCAAATCGTTTTACCTTT
>CACXEN010000029.1 GCA_902766675.1 uncultured Erysipelotrichaceae bacterium | reverse complement strand
CTTTGTAGAGCCATATGGATTTGTTGTATGCACTTCAAAGTCTTCACGAATTGGACAACTCTTTGGATCACCATATACAGTTGCACTAGATGAGAAGACAATAATCTTACAATCATTTTCTTTCATCACTTTATATAAATTAATGGATCCAGTGATATTGTTCTCATAATATACCAGTGGCTTTTCAACTGATTCACCTACTGCTTTATATCCTGCAAAATGCATCACTGCATTAATATCATTCTCTTTAAATATTGTTCGTAAACCTTCAATATCTAATAAATCTGTTTCATAAAACTTTGGTTTTACGCCAGTAATCTGTTCAATGCGATCTAATACCGCAATATTTGAGTTGTATAGATTATCTAAAACAATAACCTCATATCCTTCATTGATTAATTCAACACAAGCATGTGAGCCAATATACCCACAGCCTCCAGTCACAAGAATCGCACTCATATTTAACCTCCAATAATCCTCATTATATCATTCCATGTCACAAATAGCATTAGACCGATCAGCACCACCCAACAAGCAAGCATCACAACCGTCTTGAACTTATCATTTAGTGGTTTTCCAATCACTTTTTCTACAAGTGTAATAACTACTTGGCCACCATCTAATACAGGAAGTGGTAATAGATTAAATATACCGATATTCAAACTTAGCATACCTATTAATTGGGCGAAGACACCAAATCCATATTTCACATATTCCCCTGTTGCTTGATAAATACCAACAGGACCAGATAATTGGTTCAATCCTTGTCCTTTTAATAATGTACCAATTGTTTGAAGCATCATCTTCGTCATTGAAAACATTCGTAAGATGCCATATTTCCAACAATTCAATGCATTGACTTCAACAACTTCAGGCGCATTGCTTTCGATACCAATTAAATAGGATTGGCTTTCTTCATTAAATTTTGGTTGAATTTCAAAAGTTAATTGTTCGCCATTACGCTCAATCACATATGTTTCTACATCCCCATATCCCAAAAAGAATGTTTGCATATCTTCATATGTCTTTGGTTTCTTACTTTCACCATCTTTTTTAGCAATTTCAACAATCATATCGCCTTCCATTAAACCAGCTTTTTCTGCAGGTGAATTCGCAACAACGCTGCCAACTTCTGCTTTAGGACTTAATGCATATTGCCCATTTGCTAAAACAGTTAGTGAAAATATCATAAATGCTAAGATGAAATTCATCGTTACACCAGCAAGCATGATGATTATTTTTTGCCACCAAACCTTGTTATTTAAACGACGATTTTCTGGTACTTGGATATGACGATAGTTTTCATCATCTGCTTCTTCTCCAGCCATTGCCACAAAGCCACCAATTGGTAATGCACGAATGGAATATTGTGTTTCTTTTCCTTGTTTCTTAAAAAGTAATGGTCCCATTCCAAAAGAGAATTCATAGCAGTAAACACCAAAGTATTTAGCCGCAATCAAATGCCCTAATTCATGTATCACAATAATAATCGTCATCAACAACAAGAAATATATAATCGTCATTGCTTCACTCCTTTAATCTTTTCTAAAGCAAATTGATGTCCCCACTTATTCGCTTCTAATAAATCTTCTACTGTTTCTATTTTTTTAAATGGCACAGTATTCACTGCTGTAATAATCAAATCTTCAATCATTAGAAATGGAATCTCACCATTTCGAAATGCTTCATTTGCGACATCATTTACAGCATTCATAACCGCTGGTTTATTCCCACCTTTTTCACCACATTGATATGCCAATGCCAAAAGTGGATATCTTCTCACATCAGGTTCTTTGAAATGTAATTCACCAACACTGCACAAATCTAAAGCATCTGCTTTTCTTTCAAATCTATCTGGATAAGATAATGCATATTGTATTGGTAAACGCATATCTGGTGTTCCCATTTGTGCCATCACACTTCCATCCACATATTCCACCATGGAATGCACAATAGATTCTTGATGCATCACAACATCAATCTTTTCAAATGGCATATCAAATAACCAATGTGCTTCAATGACTTCAAATCCTTTATTCATCATATTCGCACAGTCAACCGTTATTTTATCACCCATCGACCAATTTGGATGAGCTAGTGCATCCGCAAGTGTTACATCTTTTAATTCATCTCTTGTCTTTTCACGAAATGCGCCACCACTTGCGGTAATAATCAAACGTTTTACATCTTCTGATCTATTACCTTGTAAGCATTGAAAAATAGCACTATGTTCACTATCAATTGGATATAATTTACATCCATATTCTTCTAATGCACGCTTTATTAATTCCCCACCTACAACAAGTGTTTCTTTATTTGCTAATGCAACATCATGTTTATGTCTAATGGCAGATAGTGTTGGCATAAATCCAACAAATCCAACAAGCGCATTAACTAAAACATCATATTCTTCTAATTCACTAAGATATTTCAATCCATCTTCACCATATGTGAAATGAATGGATGGATATTCTTTTTGTAAGATTTCACAGTCTTCTTGCTGTTGTACACAAACTTCTTTTATATCAAAATCGCTAAGTATCTCTTTTAGCGATTCTATATTCTTACCTACAGATAATGCTTCAATAGAAAATAAATCAGGATGCTGTTTTACGACATCCAATGTTTGTTTACCTATCGAGCCAGATGCACCTAATAAAACTAATCTCTTCATCTTATAACCCCCAGATAACCATTAATGCTTGGAATAATATCAGCGCAAATATCAAACTATCTATGCGATCTAAAACGCCACCATGACCTGGCAAAAATGAGCCAAAGTCTTTTTTATTGAATTTTCTTTTAATCAAAGAAAAACTCAAATCGCCAAATTGGCTAATTAATGGAATAAATATACTAGCTGCAATAATTAATCCTTTTGGTAGATAATTCAAAATCACAAGTCCAACAATAAGTGATGGAATCATTCCACAAAAATATCCACCAATTGCGCCTTCCCATGTTTTATTTGGAGAAATATTAGGGGCTAATTTCTTTTTGCCATAGAAGCTACCAAAGAAATATGCTCCTGTATCACAAAAATATGTCGCAATACATATAAATAGAAGCACAAAGAATCCATTATGATTTTCATCTATCGCATATATATTATTTACAGTCCGTAAAGCAATACAAACAATCATAGATATCAAAAATGTATATGCCACAAAATGTGCATCATCGTTTTTCATAATGATATCCAGCACAAACAAAACCATAACCCACGCAATAATACAGCCAAATACCCACTCATTTCTCACATAGTAAATAAATACCATTGCTACAGTAGTGATGAGTATTTGTAAATAGTTGGGTTTATCTTCATTAATTAATGTACTAATCTCATAAGAAACCATCAATGCAACAAATGCCAATAAAATCTGTAAAGCTATACCACCAAAATATGTTGGTGGAATCATTAACGCAATAATTAGCAATGCAATAAGAGATTTATGAATCATTGCTTTAGACATTGTCTACACCTCCAAATCTACGATCGCGATTTTGGTAATCCTGTAAACATTTCTTTAATATTTCTGGAGTAAACTCCGGCCAAGATTCATTCACAAACTCCAATTCCGCATATGCTATTTGCCATAATAAATAATTAGAAATTCTTAATTCACCACTTGTTCGAATTAATAAATCTACAGGTGGGAAATCCTTAGTCATCAAATATTCTTCGAATCCTTGGCTATCAATTCCCAATTCTTTTTTTCCTTCTAAAACATCTTTTGCATATGCATTTGCTGCTAGAGTTATTTCTCTTTGGGAACCATAATTCATACAAATGTTTAAGTTTAAGCCCGTATTATTCTTTGATCTTTTCATTGCTCTTTCTAATACGCTCAATGTGGCTTTTGGTAATTGATCTAATTCACCAATGATATTCATCTTGAATCCACGATCAATAAACTCATCCATATATTTATCAAAAAACATCTTAGGAAGTTTCATAATGAAATTCACTTCATCTTCTGCTCTTTTCCAATTCTCCGTACTAAAAGCATATAAAGTTAAATACTTTACACCTAATTCATCAGCTGCTATTGCAATAGATCGTACATTATCTGCACCTTGCAAATGTCCAGCTGTACGTGGTTTCCCTTGTTTTTTTGCATAGCGACCATTTCCGTCCATGATAATCGCTACATGCTTACATTCTTTCTTTTCCATAACCTCATAATTATATCGTTTTTTAGTTGAAAATTCAGTGTTTATATATGCTTTCCTAAAAAATGATTTGTAAATGTATCCCCTGTTTCTTTCATTAATTGATCAGGTGTACCATAAGTAACTAGTTTCCCCTCATTTAACAATACAACCATATCTGCCATTTTAAGAGCTTCCTTTTGATCATGTGTGACCTGAATCATCGTTATTCCATCTCTTTTTTGAATCATATTTAATTCATCTTGTAGATTTTCTTTTAAGCGCTCATCCAAGTTCGCAAATGGCTCATCCAACAATAATATGCTAGGTTTTCTTACTAGTGCTCTTGCTATACCTACTCGCTGTTTTTCACCAGCTGATAAAGAAGCTGGATAGCGATCCAATAACTTTTCTATTTGTAAAGTTTTCACTACTTCTATGACTGCTTCATCAATTTTATTTTGTGAAACCATTAATTTTTTTAAACCATATGAAATATTATGCTTCACTTTTGTATGAGGAAATAAACCAGTTTCTTGAAATATCATCGCTATATTTCTTTCAAATGGTTTTTTATCATTCACATTAACTCCATCAAAAAGAATATCTCCATCATATGCATCATCTAATCCAGCAATAATATTTAAAAGTGTTGTTTTACCAGCACCAGATGGTCCAATGATATAAATACTTTTTTTATCAGGCACCACAAAACTGACATTATCCAATAATGTCTTATCATTGATTCTTTTTGTGATTGCTTTTACTTCAATGGTTGGCATGGTTTCCTTTCAAAAAGGATGCTTGCGGCATCCTATACTTTTAATACTTCTTCGTTTTTTGCTTTCGCCATTTCTTCAATTTTCTTTGTGTACTTATCTGTTAACTTTTGTACTTCATTTTCGCAATCTTTTTGTGTATCTTCATCCATCGTTTCATCTTTCTTTACAACTTGCATTGCATCACGACGAAGATTACGAATTTGCACTTTCGCTTCCTCTGCTAATTTTGATACTTTCTTGCTCATTTCCTTACGAGTTTCTCCTGTTAGTTGAGGAACAGTCAAACGAATGACTGCACCATCATTGACAGGCGCAATACCTAAATCAGCCACATTACATGCCTTTTCAATATCTTTTAAACTACTTGCGTCATAAGGTTTAATCACAAGTGTTCTACCTTCTTGTACGGTAATACCTGCAATTTGGTTTAATGGTGTTGGACTACCATAGTAATCTACCATTACTTTATTTAGCATATTCGCATTTGCCATACCTGTTCGAACGCCATTCAATTCATTTTGGAAATGCTCAATTGCCTTTTCCATTTTTTCAGTACTTTTTTCAATGATTGGATATGCCATATTATTTCTCCTCCTTACTTACGGTTGTACCTATTTGTTCTCCTTTTATAACTTTTACGATATTTCCACTTTCATTCATATTGAATACTACAATTTCCATATCATTATCTCTGCATAAACTTACAGCTGTAGCATCCATAACTTTTAAGTCTTTATTCAAAATATCTGTAAATGTTAAATGATCATATTTTATTGCATTAGGATCTTCATCTGGATCTGCAGAATATACACCATCTACGCCATTTTTAGCCATGAGGATTGCATCTGCTTTAATTTCACTTGCACGAAGTGCACTAGCTGTATCTGTAGAGAAGAATGGATTACCCGTACCTCCACCAAAGATTACAATACGACCTTTATCTAAATGACGTGCAGCTCTTCTTTGAATATATGGTTCGGCAATCTTCTCCATATCAATACTTGTTTGTACACGAGTATCTACGCCGATATCCTCTAAAGCTGCTTGGATAGCAAGCGCATTGATGATTGTGGCTAACATTCCCATATAATCACTTTGTACTCGATCCATACCAAGTTTTTCTAAAGTTTTTCCACGAATGAAATTACCGCCACCTACAACAATCGCAATTTGAACACCCAATGCTTGGGCCTCTTTAATTTCTAATGCTATTTCATGTAATACAGTTGGGTCAAAGTTCTTTTCATTCCCAATGAGCGCTTCTCCGCTCAATTTTAATAAAACGCGTTTATACATGATAAACCTCCAACTCACTTTACATATTATAACATTGCATAATATGCCTTTACCATGTATTTTTCGCCTCTTTTCTAGTAAGATTGTTTTATGAAAAAAAGATATGCAATTGTGGATGTAGGCTCAAATACAATGGTGCTTGTAATATATGATGTAGAAAATGGTTCTTTTGAAAGAACCTATCATATTTCTACTCCAGCGCATTTAATAGATTATGTAGATGATAACATCATGGCAGCTGCTGGATTAAAAGTCGCTAAAGAAACACTTTCTACATATGAACAAATTGCAATTGAACAACAAGCAGATTATTATTATGGATTTATTACTGAGCCATGTCGTATAGAAAATGTTAATGATTTAAAGGAAGCACTGAGTCATACAAGATTTGAAATAGAAGCACTCAGTGGTGAAGATGAAGCGAAATATGATTTCGCTGGTGCTCTAGTATCCTATCCAGATTTAAGTGATGGTATTGCCTTTGATGTAGGTGGTGGATCTACAGAAATTATTTCTTTTAAAGATAAAATGATTCAAGATGCTTACTCATTTCCATTAGGTTGTGTTCGCTTAGCACACTATCCACTAGATAGTGATGTTTGTAAAAAAGCATTAGATGACGCTAAGAATCAATTTCCAAGTTTTCAAGTGATCTCAAAAGAATTAATCGGAATTGGTGGCACAATGCGAGCAGTAGGTTTAATGATGCATGATATTTATCAAACAGATAAAACGATTCAAGTATCTGACATATATGATTTATATACGAGATTATGTAATCAAGAAGAAGTTGCGATATCCGCAATGCATAACAATGTGAAAAAATCTAGATGGCCTTTAATACTTCCTGGTATGCATATGATTTTAGAAATTATCAATGCCTTTCAAGCTGAGCATATAAAAATATCCCCAACAAATATTCGTGAGGGATATTTACTAAAACATATTAAGAAATAAAAAACGCACATGCATTGTGCGTTTTACTTATCTTAGTTACCACTAGCGATAGCAGCTACTTCAGCAGCGAAGTCATCTTCTTTCTTTTCAATGCCTTCACCTACTGTATACTTAACGAAACATAGTACTTCAGCACCATTTTCGCTTAAGTATTGACCACACTTCTTATCAGTATCTAAGAAGAATTCTTGGTCTACTAAGCACATATCTTGTAGTGATTTAGATAGACGACCTTCAACGATTCCAGCTTTTACTTTGTCTGGTTTATTCGCAAGGTTTTCATCATTTGCGACAATACCTTCTTGAACAGCTTTTTCATGTTCAATAACTTCTTGTGGCATATCATTACGAGATACATATGTTGGATTCATAGAAGCTACTTGCATAGCCATATTCTTCGCAACTTGTTCATCAGTTGTGCCTTTTAATACTGTTACAGCAGTGATGCGTCCACCTTGGTGTGTATATTGGCCAAAGATTTCATCATCATTCTTTACGACTTTTTCGAAACGACGTAGTGTGATATTTTCACCAATTGTTGCAACTGCATTGATGAATGAATCATTTAATGTACCATCTGCTGTTGGTAGTGCGAGTGCTTCTTCAACAGTTTTTGCATCAGACTTAATAATTGTGTCTAATGTTAAATCTAATAATGCAATGAATTGTTCATTTTTTGCAACGAAGTCTGTTTCAGAGTTCACTTCAACCATGCATGCTGTATTGCCATCAATTAAGATCTTTGCTAGACCTTCAGCCGCAATACGACCAGATTTCTTTTCTGCTTTTGCTAAACCATTTTCACGGAGCCAGTCGATAGACTTTTGTACATCTCCGTCACATTCTGTTAATGCTTTTTTGCAGTCCATCATGCCTGCGCCAGTGATTTCACGTAATTCTTTTACTTGAGCAGCACTAATAGCCATTATTCACTAACCTCCTCAGCTGCAGCTTCTTCTTTTACTTCTGTAGTTGTTTCTTCAACTACTTCAACAGGTGCTTCTTCTACAACAGCAACTTCTTCTGCTACTGCTTCTACATCACTTGTTTCTTCCTTTACTTCTTCAGCATTATCCTTTGTTTTTTCATTTTCATCTTTTACACGGTTACCATTCGCATCTTTTCTGAAAATACGACGTTCACCATTGTAACGCTTTTGCATTTGTTGACGACGTTCTTCGAATTTTTGTCTCTTCTTACGTTCGTATTCAGCAGCTTGTTGTTCTACATTGATAATTACATCTTCCATTGTAATATCAGCTTCTTCGCTATCTTCTTGGTATGCATTTTCTAATACGCCACCTTTAGCTTCTACGATAGCATCCGCAATTAAGCTTACTAAAAGTTTTACAGAACGAACTGCATCATCATTTGATGGAATTGGATAATCTACTGAATTTGGATCAGCGTTTGTATCAATTAATGCAAATACAGGAATACCTAATTTCTTAGCTTCTGCAACTGCATTATGTTCTTCTAATGGATCAACTACGAATACTGCATCAGGTAGTTTCTTCATTTCTTTGATACCACCTAAGAAGTTATCTAGTCTTTCTTTCTTCTTTAATAAAGCAGCTTGTTCTTTCTTTGTGTAAACATTGATTGTTCCACTTTGTTCCATTTCTTCAATTTCTAGTAAACGTTTAATTGATTTTTGGATTGTACGGAAGTTAGTCATTGTACCACCCAACCATCTTTGGTTTACATAGAAGCTACCAGAACGAAGTGCTTCCTCTAAAATTGTTGCTTGTGCTTGTTTCTTTGTACCTACAAAGAGCACTTTTCCACCATCTTCTGTGATTCTCTTGATTTCAGCATATGCCTTTTCAAGTTGCTCGCGTGTCTTTTCTAAGTCGATGATGTACACTCCATTTTTGGCAGTGTAGATGTATGGTTTCATTTGTGGATTCCACTTACGTGTTTGATGTCCAAAATGAACGCCATTCTCGAGCATTTTCCTCATTGAAACAACAGCCATTTTCTATTTACCTCGCTTTCCGTTGTTAACCGCCACAGTTTCTAACACAATCAACATACGCATATACGACTTTCACGTATATTCATAACGCATGCACGGGATTGTGAATTCACTGTGTGAGAAGTACGCCATAATTAAAAGGCGCCGACTGTTATAATAACATACATCGACGCCTTCGTAAATGCGTTTTTTCTATATATTCGTTATATTTTTGAAGCCTTTTTACCAACCATATATACCATGATTTGATACCTATTGCTTTTTATTTGCATGCGGATGCGCTTTTTGAACGACTTGTTGTAAACGATCTTGCGTTACATGCGTATAGATTTGTGTAGTAGTTAAATTTTCGTGTCCCAATAATTCCTGCACAATTCTAAGGTCAGCTCCATTATCCAACAAATGTGTCGCAAAGCTATGTCGAATCATATGAGGATGTACATGCAATGATAAATGCGCATCTTCTCCTGCTTTTTCACATATCATTTGAATACTGCGTGAAGAGATTGGTTTCCCTTTTTGATTCACAAATAATATGCCATGCTCTTCTTTACCTTCCATAAAAACACTTCTAGCTTCATGAATATATAAACCTAATATCCATTGGCATCTTGGATAAAATGGAATCATTCTTTCTTTACTTTCTTTACCAATAACAGATAAGAATCCTTCTTTTAAATTTACTTTAGCTAATTCTATTCCTGCACACTCCGACACACGAAGTCCACAAGCATACATCACTTCTATTATTGCCCGATTTCTTAATTGACTAGGATCACTAATATCAAATGAATTTAACATCGTATCCATTTGATCAAATGTTAAAAATTCAGGAAGCTTTCTTCTAGATGGAGCTCCTTTAAAGAATTTTACTGGATTACTTTCGACTCCTTCTAAACGATTCAAATATTTATAAAATGATTTTAAAGATGAAAGATTTCTAGCATAACTAGAATTGTTTAAAGGTGTACCACCAATATCTCCACTTCTTAATCTTGTGATATATGATGAAAATATCTCTTTTGTGACATCATTAAAACTTTGAATATTTTCTTCTTCTAAAAAAGAAATAAATCTTGAAATATCTCTTCTGTATGCATCTTCGGTGTCTTTTGATCCAGTTCTTGATAATCGAATATGATCTAAGAATCTTTCTAAAATTTGATTATAGTCTTCCATCCTTTATCGCTTCCTGTATTATTTTTAAAGATTGTGGGGCATATGCCTCTTTTCTTTCTTTCTTTTTGAATTTACCTTCTAAATGCATAATACCAAAATTTGCGTTCATTGGTTGAAAATGTTTAGCATCAGCTGTTGTTATGTAATGTGCCATTGCGCCAAGCATTGTCATATTACCTAATATTGTACATTCTTCACCTTTTAGATAATGTGCCATATTAATACCAGCTAACATTCCACTAGCAGCACTTTCAATATAACCTTCCACGCCTGTCATTTGACCTGCAAAAAATAAATCATCTCTTTTTTTATCTTGTAATGTTTCTCTTAAACATACAGGAGAATTGATATATGTATTTTTATGCATGACGCCATAGCGCACAAATTCCGCATTTTCTAATCCCGGAATCAAAGAGAATACACGCTTTTGTTCACCCCATAATAAATGGGTTTGAAAACCAACAAGATTAAAAAGTGTTCCTTCTTCATTATCTTGTCTAAGTTGTACAACAGCATATGGACGATTATCATCTTTTTCTAAACCAACAGGTTTGAGTGGTCCAAACAATAATGTCTGCATTCCTCTTTTTGCCATTTCTTCTACTGGCATACAACCTTCAAAATATTTTTCATCTTCAAATTCATGCAATGTAGCACATTTTGCGTTTATTAATTCATGATAAAAATGAAAGAATTCTTCTTCTGTCATTGGACAATTCAAATAATCTGCACTTCCTTTATCATATCTTGATTTGCGATACACTTTATTCATATCAATAGATTCCAGTGTCACAATAGGTGCAGCTGCATCAAAAAAATAAAAGTGTTCTTGATCGATACGTTTTTGAATTGCTTTCGATAATTCTTCACTTGTTAGTGGACCACTGGCAATAATGACAGGTCCATCTGGTATTTCTTTTACCTCTTCTTCAATTACATCAATATTGTCATCATTTTTAATTTTATCTGTAATGTAATTAGAAAAGTTGATGCGATCTACTGCCAATGCACTACCAGCAGGCACTTTATTTTTATCTGCGCTTTCCATAATCAAAGAACCTATTTGTCGCATCTCTTCTTTCAATAATCCTACTGCATTAGATAGTGCGTTCGATCGAAGAGAATTTGAACAAACAAGTTCCGCAAATGTATCACTATGATGTGCTGGGGTATGCTTCTTTGGCTTCATTTCTATAAGAGTGACATGAATGCCACGCTTAGAAAGTTGATATGCAGCCTCACATCCAGCTAGTCCTGCCCCAACAACTGTTACATTAAGCATCTGTTTCTTTCTTCCTTGTTGATTTCTTTGTGGTTGTTTTCTTTTTCGCAGTTTTCTTCTTTGGCACAATCTTTTCGCCATCTAGTGTTTCCATATAGTTACACTTTGGAAAGTTAGAACAGCCATGGAAGTATGTACCAAAACGAGATTTTCTCTTTAATAATTCCCCACCACATTCTGGGCAAGTAATTCCTGTTGGCTCAGGTACTTCTTTATTCTTATCTTCAATCTTTCTTGTGTATTTACATGTTGGGAAATTACCACAAGAAATGAATTTACCAAACCGACCATTACGATAAACAAGTTCCCCACCACATTCTGGGCAAGTTTCACCAACCTTTTCAGGTTGTAATTTTTCCATATTTTCATATGCATTATCCAATAATGGCACAAATCTACTATAGAAGTCTTTTAATGTTTCAACTTCATCTGCTTTACCTTCCGCAATTTCATCCAGTTTGTTTTCCATATTTGCAGTATAGGTAACGTTAATAATATCTTTGAAATATTCATCCAATTTTTCAGTTGTTAAAACACCTTGTTCTGTAGGTTTAAATACTTTCGTTCTACTTTTTTCTGTAGAATTTTCCAGTTTTACATAACCACGTGCTTGAATCGTATCAATAATCATTGCATAAGTAGATGGTCTACCAATACCATCTTCTTCTAATGCTTTAATTAAGCGTGCTTCTGTATAACGTTGTGGTGGTTCTGTGAAATGTTGGTTTGGCTTCAATTCTTTCGCTTTTAGTTTTTCACCTTCACTTAATGCAGGAAGAATCACATCTTTACTAGAATCATATTCGCCATATACTTTCAAATAACCATCAAACGCAAGTGTACTACCTGTTGCGCTGAAATCATATTTATCTTGTGAAAGAGTGATAGATTGTGCATCAAATTTTGCAGGTGCCATCAAAGAAGATAATGCACGTGCATAAATCAGTTTATATAACTTATATTCTTCATTAGAAAGATATTCTTTAATCTTTTCTGGATCATTTGCTAAACTAGTTGGTCGAATAGCTTCATGGGCATCTTGTGTATTCCCATTATTTTTTACACGATAACCACCAAGATATTCTTTTCCATAATTATCAATAATTACATTACGAGCATCATTAATAAATACATCGGATAATCTAGTACTATCTGTACGCATATATGTGATTAAACCTTCT
>CACXEN010000028.1 GCA_902766675.1 uncultured Erysipelotrichaceae bacterium | reverse complement strand
GCAACAAGCCACTCATCAGAGTGGCTTTTATTATTTGATTGGTGCTACTTGAATTACTTTTGTGTTATGAGATTCTTCAATATGCTCAAGAATTTCACAATCCGTTTCATTATCGGTAATTAAATAATCAATATCTTCAAAATTAGAATAATCGAAAGAGAATAATAATCCAACTTTTGTGTGATCACATAGTAATATTCTCTTTTCTTTTGTTCTTTGGATCATCATTTTATTGACCATCGTCTCTTCATGATACCCAGTACTAATTACATCTTCCGTTAAACCACTGCAACCAATAATACATTTATTTGCAGTAATGCCAGTTAAAGTTTGTAAGGCGATACTACCTGTTAACGACTTTTTAGGAAATCTCACTTCCCCACCGGTAAATAAAACTGTCACATCAGGATCAGGATCATAGTTTATAACTCTAGCATTATTCGTTACTATAGTAACTTGTTTATATTTAATGTAATTGATAGTCATTAAAGCAGTCGTACTAGAATTAATAAAGACAACATCGCCATCCTCAATAAATGAAGCTGCTCTCTTCGCAATTCCCTTCATATATCGATATCTTTCATATGTTGCTTCATCTTCTTCAATAAATGCTTGAAGTAAAGAAGCACCGCCATACTTTCTTTCAATTGCTCCTTTATCTTCCCAATATTGAAGATCTCTTCTAATTGTGACTGGTGATACCTTGAATTTATCTACCAAGTCTTCAACCGTCATAAAATTATTTTCTTGTATTGCTTTCATGACTTCTTCGCGTCTTTTATCGACTACTGATTTACTAACTTTCATATGTACTCCTAAAATAATTATACTTACTTTTATCAATCTAATGCTAGAAATAAAAAAAGAAGATTACTCTTCTTCATTTGTATCATCTACTTCTGGGAATATTTTTGCTTTTACCTTTTCGGTAATCTCTTTATCGAATTCTGGATTTGATTTCATATATTCCCTAACAGACGCGATACCTTGACCAATTTTTTCTCCATTATATGAGAACCAAGCACCACTCTTATCGATGATATCATTTTCAACAGCTAAGCTAATTACTTCATCTGTATGAGATATTCCTTCTCCAAAGATAATAGATACAACTGCAGTTTTAAATGGTGGCGCCACTTTATTTTTTACCACTTTAATCTTTGTGCTGTTACCAACTACATCAGTACCCGTCTTTAACGCTTCACCTTTTCTTACATCTAAACGAACTGATGCATAGAATTTAAGCGCTCTACCACCTGGAGTAGTTTCTGGATTACCAAATAGAATTCCAACTTTTTCTCTTAATTGATTGATAAAGATCGCAGTTGTATTACTACGATTCATAACACCAGCTAGTTTGCGCATTGCCTTAGACATTAATCTAGCTTGTAAACCAATAGATGAATCTCCCATTTCACCATCTAATTCAGCTTGTGGAACAAGAGCTGCAACTGAGTCAATGACTACCAAGTCAATTGCACCACTCTTAATTAGAATTTCAGTAATTTCAAGTGCTTGTTCCCCTGAATCCGGTTGCGATAGAATCAATTCATCAATATCAACACCTAAATTCTTCGCATATACAGGATCAATTGCATTTTCAGCATCTATAAATGCACAACGACCACCTTGTTTTTGACATTCCGCAATTGCATGCAAAGCAAGTGTCGTTTTACCGGAAGATTCTGGACCATAGATTTCAATAATTCTTCCCTTTGGATAACCACCAATACCTAGTGCTTGGTCTAATGCCAAAGAGCCTGTAGGAATCGCATCTACAGAAACTTGCGCACGATCACCAAGCTTCATAATAGAGCCTTTTCCATACTCTTTTTCAATTGCCTTATATGCTTCTTGCAACAACTGATCTTTCTTTTCAGCAGTCAATTCTTTTTCTTGTGCTTCCTTCGCCATTTTATTCTCCTTCTATTTATATATACTGTATTCCTTTAAAAATCCTACTTTGATTCTAAAATATCTTCTTTCATTTGGTTAAAGTATTGAATTCCACTAGCTAGTGAAACAAATGCAGAAAACCACAACAGTAATTCACTCATTGGGAAATGTAATAATTCAAATGGTAAATTATTCAAAAGAATAAGAGCTACCGTAACCATCTGTAAAACTGTTTTTACTTTACCCATTGTTTGTGCCGCAACAACTTTACCATTACTACTTGCAATCATACGACAACCATCCACGAATATATCTCTAGCTATCATAATAATAACTGGTACAACTGGAATAATTGCACGCGAGACAAATAATATAAACATTGTAGTTGTTAATAACTTATCCGCAATTGGATCTAAGAATTTACCAAATGTTGTAATTAAATTATGTTTTCTAGCAATCATGCCATCCAACATATCTGTAAATGCCGCAATGATATAAATCACTAAAACGATTAAATTAATCGAAGAAATTCTAACTTCTCCCACATGAAATATTGTTGGTGTTATTCCATAAGCAGAATATGGGAATAAATATACCAACATTGCCAATGGAATTAGTATAATTCGAAATAATGTTAATCGATTTGGAAGATTCATTTTTTGCTCCTTTACCCCATCAAGTATACCATAATTCACTACGATTATTTTCGTAGAATGCCCATTAATACAAGTCCTACAAACAATAAAATAGAACCAACTACTGTAAAGATATTGCCAATCAATAACAATATTTTAGATTCTTGCTGAATGATAAACTCATTTGGATTTAATGGGTTGATATATACTGTCACAATTTGACCAATTTTATATGGTGTTGGTTTTTGCCCAACATTAGATTCTCTTTGATATTCGACACCTAAATATCGATATGCAACCACTGGATGGAATAATTTACTAACGCCATCATCACTTTCATGTATTCTTTCTTGTAAATCCACAATATTTCCTTCTAGTTGCACATTACATCTAGAATCTTTTGAATAATGCATCTTTCGAATCAAATATCCAACAAAGAAGAATATGATACCTAATAAAAGTGGAATCAATGTAAATGGATTAATACCCAATTTCTTTAATAAGTTAATAAATACATTTGAAAATATACATATAAATCCAATAAGAAAAAACAAGCCAAAGATTCCATATATAAAAGTATGCATTCCTTTACTTGCAATTCCTGAATTTTCATATGACACAATAAAATCATTTGTGTCATTTTCATTTACTAAAAGTGTGACGGATTGCCCATGGCTATACTCTTTCAAATTGACACCTTGCTTGATATATATTGCATTTGTGTCTATATCTTCAAAAGTAACATTCCCAAAGACTTCACCATCTTTTTCCATTGTTTCTTCAATTTGTGTAATTGTACAAACATGTTGCACTCTTTTTGTGCGTGATTTTTCTTGTTTGATAAAAACAATAAATATCACACCTACTATAGCACTCCAAATAAAACCAAATATTTGCATACCTACCTCCTAGAGAAAAAGAGGCCCAGCCTCTTTTAATATACATACATTCATAAGCCATGTTCTGTTCGCAAATGCGTGACAGTCATTTATCTCTGTTTCCAGCCAGAATCTGCTTCAATTCGCTTCTTCTAGTTCCCCTACCAAATTTGGGTTTCTCGCTTGAGGGGTTTATCTCGTTCCACCTGATTTGTTTCCAAACCAGCTACGTCACTGTGACACCTTAAGGGCCTTAACCATGGGTAAACCTTTAGGTCTTAGCTCCGCCGTCATTGTATAACAATGCCTAATCTTATTTTTTCGATTAGCACAAACACTACTACCATCGCAGGTAGTGCGAGCATGGACTTTCCTCTAATACATAAGTACCAGCGACTGTCTCATGTATGTATCTTAATAGCGATTCTTTTCATCAAAAACTTGTTTTTCTAAACGAGATAATCTCTTTAGAATATCCAAGTTACTACTTGCAGATGTAATTGGATCAGCATCTTCAGCTGCCTTTTGCTTACCTTCAACTTCAATAAGTTTAGCGCGTAAAGATGCATTGGTTCTTTCCAAGTCATCAATTTTTGCTTGATAGTCTTCTACAGTTTTTTGATAAGTTTGATAATCTTGAATCACAAGATCTAACATTTTGTCCACTTGTTCAGGGTTATATCCCTTAAAATCAATATCAAATTCTTTTTCCACTATTACATTTGGATCTAAATTCAACTTATCAGCCATAGAGTATATCCTCCTTTTGTGTATTATCGCATCAGAACTGCTTAAAATCAATAAAACTTCCTTTATTTATTTAATATGAGGTATAATATCTGATGGTAATCTTTTATGGTGAATTATCCAAATGGAATGAAAAAAAAGGCAACAGTGCAACTACGCTCTACCTCAAATAGAGGTATGGACTTAGAGCACGAGATAAATATAACGAACCAATATTATTTGGATAATGATATTGCGGTTATTTATAAAAAGCCTACACCAATCACAATCGTTAAAGTAGATTACCCAAAGCGCTCAGCCGCTAAAATAACAGAAGCTTACTTTCAAATTCCATCCACTACGGACTATAACGGAATCTATGAAGGTAAATATGTGGATTTTGAAGCAAAAGAATGCTCTTCAAGGACATCTTTTCCTTTAAAAAGCATCCACGCCCACCAATTAAGGCACCTAGACGCAATTATTAAGAATGGTGGTATCGGCTTCTTGATTATTCGCTTTACATTGTATAATGAGACATACTTTGTAAAAGCAATGGACTTATTTGCTTTCATCAAAGCGAATACAAGGAAATCTATTCCATATACTTGGTTTAAAGAAAACTGCGATTTAATTCCAGTTTCTTACATAAAACCAGTTGATTATTTACAGGTAGTAAACAGAGAGTATTTCAAAAAAGGAGGTGAAACCTCAAATGGCTAAAAAAACCCAAAAAGCATATCGAAGACGATTCCATGGCTTTCGTTTCTTAGTCTCCCTACTCGTTGTATTGGTGGGCTTTGAATTGGTAGTCGGAGGTGTTGCTCTTGTCGGATTAACAAATTTCTTAAAAGATACGCCAACTTTGAAACTAGAAGAATTCACTTCCCAACAATCAACTTTGATTTTTGATTCAGAAGGAAATGAAATTGCGGACGTTGGTACACAACTTCGTGAGAATATCACATATGAACAAATTCCAAATGCTCTAATTGACGCATTCTTGTCTATCGAGGATTCTCGTTATTTTGCACATAATGGTTTTGATATTCCACGTTTCTCAAAAGCTATTTTAGAAACATTATTAAAAGGTAATATGCAAGGTGGTTCTACATTTACCATGCAATTGGTAAAGCTCACCTATTTTGAAAATGATGCAGATGGCACAAGTAGAACAAAGGATATCGAATATAAAATCCAACAGATCGCAATGGCATTGGATTTAGAAAAACAATCCAACAAAAAAGAAATTATTGAGCTTTATTTAAATAAAATGAACTTTGGTGGTATCGGTAATATTCGTGGTGTTGAAAAAGCATGTCATCAATACTTCAATAAAACAGTGTCACAATTGAATTTATCTGAATGTGCACTATTAGCCGGTATCGTTAATTCCCCTTATTACTATGACCCACACTTCTATTTAGATCATGCAACTGAAAGAAGAAATACTGTATTAGATCTAATGGAACGTCATGGTTATATCACAGCAGCGGAAAGTGAACTTGCAAAGCAAGTAAAAATAGAAGACTTATTGATTGATCCATCCGATAGTATGGACGCAAAAAAATCATCTAAGTATCAAGCATATATCGATGAAGTAATCAAAGAAGCAGAAAGAGTAACTGGCCAAGATCCACTGAATGTTTCAATGGAAATACATACGGCCCTACGCCCTGATGTACAAGAAACTATCGAAGAAATTGAAGCTGAAAATAATCCTTATGTTACATTCTTCGATGACTTATCAGAAATTGGTATTCTCTGCTTGAATAACCAAAATGGTGAAATCGTTGGTATAGGTGGTGGAAGAAACTATGCCAATGGTGGATCAATGCTATTGAATCACGCAACGGAGCAATGGCAACAACCAGGTTCATCCTGTAAACCATTTATGGACTATGCTCTTGCCTTTGAATATTTAGGTTGGGCAACGAGTCATGTCATTGAAGATAAACCAGTCGCATTAGGTAACTGGGTATTCAAAAACTCAACGAATGTATATGTTGGTGATATTACAATTGAGGATGCACTTGCTTCATCATTAAACACTCCAGCAATTCAAGCTTTACAAGGTGTTATCGATGAAAAAGGTCCTGAAGTTGTTTATGAGTATCTAGAGGCTATGAACTTTGAAATGTTCTCTCGTGATACATTCGATATTGGTTATGCAATCGGTGGTAATAACTTTAGAGCAACTCCAAAAGAAATGGCTGCCGCAACAGGTATGATTGTCGCAAATGGTGTTTACTATGAACCTCATACAATCACAAAGGTTACTTATCGTAATCGGGATAAAGACGATATAACGCCAAGCTATGAAGGTAAACAAGTATTATCCCCTCAAGCAGCTTATATGACATCTAGACTAATGAAATATGTTGTAGATCGCTCTCCAGGTATTATGCCTAACTTAACTGTAACAATGCGTAATTATCCAGTCTTTGGTAAAACTGGCACAACTGACTGGGGTATTGAAGGTACAGCATATGGTATTCCACAAGGTGCCGCAAAAGATAAATGGATGATTACCCAAACAACACAATATACAACAGCTGTTTGGCTTGGATATGAAAAAGCAATCGAAGGTGCTGGCACTTGGTTAGATGAATATAAATTATTCAATAACGTTGAAGGTAATGTACAATCCGTATTATTGGATGTATTAAATACAGAAATCCCTGGTGATGTAGAACGTCCACAAGAAGGATTAACAGATATTACACATATTAAGGGCTTATACCCATATACAACCCCTCTTGCGGATATGCCTAGTGAATATATTTCAAAAGGTATTATCAAGAGCGAATATGCCACATTAAAACAACCACAAGGTAAAACAGCACTTGATTCACTATCCTCATTCACTGCGGATCTTGAAGGTGAAACACTAACACTTAATTGGTCTGATTATCCAGATGAATCGAAATTAGAAGTTGCCCCATCTACGAAAGACATATCACTGCGTAGTGGTGGAACAATACTTGCTAGTGCAACTGGTAGAAGAATGTTCGATTATTCATGGGTATGGGGTGCAGTTCAATATAAAGCTAGAATTTCTCAAAATGGTGAAACCATCAAAGAAATCTCCGAAGATTCTAGTACAAAAAAGATAAAGATCTCAGATTTAGAACCAGGTACAGAAACACAAGTTTGTGGATATTATGGATATGAAAAAGCAGAAGATGTATCCAATGAAATCTGTGTAACAGTTACTACACCTAATAAAAAACTAACAGCGCCAAATGCAAATACACCAATTGATCAATTGGAAGCTTGGGCGAATGAGAATGGCCTTAATGTTAGAATCACATATGTAGAAGAAACAGAAGAGCATCCTGCAGGATCCACTCTTGTATACCAAAATGGTGAAAACATATGTGGTAAAGAATTTGACGAAAAACGTGCAATAGAATTTATCGTATTTGAAAAGAAAGAAGAATGATGTTACTCATTCTTCTTTTTTCTATCCAAGTGTTACATCCAATATCATCATCGTCACAAAACCTAATGCAAAGGCGATCGTTCCAAGATTGGAATGTTTCCCCTTTGCCATATCTGGAACTAATTCTTCCACAACAACATAAATCATAGCCCCTGCCGCAAATGATAAGAAATATGACAATACATTCGTCACAAATGACGCAAATAGAATAGTCATAAAAGCAGCTATTGGCTCTACTAATCCTGATAAAAATCCATACAAGAATGCTTTATGTTTATTCACTCCTTCTGTAATTAACATCATTGACACAATAGCTCCTTCTGGGAAATTTTGAATCGCAATACCAATTGCTAAAGCAAATGCACCAAGCATGGATATCGCAGCACTTTCCGCAATAAATCCAGCAAATATTACACCGACTGCCATACCTTCTGGAATATTATGCAAAGTAACAGCCAATACCATTTTTGTAGTAGATGATAATTTTGACTGAAAACCTTCTTCACTTTTATCTATATGCATATGTGGAATGAAAGTATCTAAACATAACAGAAAACCAATTCCTAATAAGAATCCAAAAGCTGCAGGAAAAACGGTAATTGCACTTTGCGACATTTCTATCGATGGAACTAATAGTGACCAAAAAGAAGCCGCAACCATGACACCACCCGCAAAACCTGTAAATATTTTAGAAACTCTCTCACTTAGGTTTTCTTTTACTATATATACAAGGGCTGCACCTAATGTAGTCCCTAATAATGGAATTAATAATCCAACAATAATATCTTTATTCATATATAATCCTTTCATATAACGTGATAAAAAAGCATACTATTTTTTTCATTAAAGCTATAGTTATATGCTTCTATAAAACAATAAAAAAGTGTGTAGCTGGAGTTGCCACACACCTGAACGTCACTGTCGGGCCATGTTTTGGGGGACATCCTCTACAGTGACACTTATATTATAGCGCATCATTTGCATTTGTGTTAAAAAAAATACAATTATTTCATGTTAAAAACGATAAAAAACAAGTCTTTTCCCCCTTTTTAGGAAAAGTTAGCATTTTTTCATATATTTTTGTTCTTTTCATGACAATGATCCACAAATGGACATCGTATACATTCAGGATTTCTAGCATGACATAAATATCTTCCAAAGAATATCATTTGGTGATGTGTCTTAATCCATCGATCCATTGGTACTTTCTTTTTTAACTTTCTTTCAATTATCTCAGGTGTATCTTTTTGATATGCTAGTCCCAATCTTTTCGAAATACGCATAACATGTGTATCTACTGCTAATGCAGGAATTTGAAAACATTCAGATTGAATGACATTTGCACACTTTCTACCTACACCTGGTAAAGATACCAAATCATCCATTTCTTTTGGAATCTTCCCGTTATAGTTTTCAACAACACTTTTCGCAAATCCATGAATTGATTTTGCTTTATTTCGATATAGCCCTAAACGACTAATTGCTTGTTCAATATCTTTGATATTGGCATTCGCTAAAGATTGTATCGTTGGATATTTTTTAAATAGATTTGGTGTTACTTGATTGACAGAAGCATCTGTTGTTTGAGCAGATAAAATAACCGCTACAGCCATTTCATAGCGGTTTTTATGTTTTAGTTCACATTTCGCATTTGGAAATAATGTGTCTAATTCATTTAGTATGTCATTGATTGGTAAGTTTTTCATTCATACTTACCTTCTTCAATTTTTTCTACAGTGATTCCTTTTTCTTTCCAGGAAGTTAATATTTTATCTATATATGCAAGACTTAAATGTTGGTAAGCACTTGCGTCTCTAAGTGCATAAAGAATTAATTTTCTATCGATATGTCCATTCCATTCCGCAATCTTTGCCATTTCTTTTGAGGATAGTGTTCTACCAAATTCACTTTCAAATGCATCAAATAACGATGTATCTAAAACACTTTCACTTTTTGCGATATCTGTATTATATAAACCAGATAAATCAAATTTTACTTCTTTTGCGCTAGCTAAAATATCCAAATATTTCTTTTGGCATAGAGCTTCAATATTTTGATTTACAGCATCAATATTCATAGATGCTTTTTTCCCTAATACTTCTAAAGAAATTGGTATATTTTTTTCATTCATAAAATCAATTAATAAAACAAGAATTGCTTGGCTTTCATTTAAGCCTAAGAATTCTAAATGATCGAATACCCAATCTCTTCTATTTACATAGTTCGTTTCATACCATTTCATAATTATTTCTCGCCTTGTAATTATATCAAAAATATATCTGTCGTAAATTGAATTCACATCTAACGTTTGGTAAAATTTGAAGAGTATGATTAAAAAAATCGTTTTTTCAATATTAATTGGTTTATGCATCTATAGTTTAGGTGTTTTTGCTTTTCGCACATTAGAGCCAAAAGATATCAATGATAATGCAACAAATTCACCTATGATTGACTACCGCACATTGGATGAATACTTATTATCCTCTAGCAATGGTACAATCCATTATCTATTCTTTTATAGCAACCAAAATAACGATAGTATTTATTTAAAAGATACTGTTTTAAATTCTTTGAATCAAACTAGTTCTACTGATATTAGTCAACTCATTGAAATAGTTGATGTAACTAGTGTAGATGAAGAGATATTATATCCATCTTTAAAAGAAAAATATGATATGTCCACATATCCTTTCTTTGCCTGTGTCCATATAGAAAACGATACTATCGTAATTGATAGTATCCTTCCATATGATATTAATTCACCTCTGAAAGCCAATGAAATTAAAACATGGCTAGAAGAAAATGGTGTCTATTTTGCATCTTAAAGTTCAGGTTGATATTCTTCTTGTGGTTGATCAGCCCATAAAGCTTCTAAACGATATAACTCACGTGCCTCTTGTAAGAAAATATGCACAATGATTTCATTTAAATCCACAAGTACCCAAGAACTATCTTTATCACCTTCACGTAAACGGGTCGCATACCCGTTTTTTGCGACTTCTTGTTCTAAAAATTCCGCCAGTGATTGTGCATGTCTGACATTCTTCGCAGTTGCGATTACAAAATAATCGTTAAATGGTGAGACTTTCGACATATCAATCGTAACGATATTCTCTGCTTGTTTGCTATCTAATGTTTTTAATACAATCTGTAATAATTCAGACATGGATTCCCTCCGTTTCATATATGTATTCTTTGGCTTCTTC
>CACXEN010000027.1 GCA_902766675.1 uncultured Erysipelotrichaceae bacterium | reverse complement strand
CCTTCTAGATATTGATTCAATAATGCCAATCTTAATTCTGGATCACTTTCTTTTTCTAATAAGTGTTCTATCAATAAGTTTTCATTTACCGTTGATGCTACTTCCGCAACGAATAATGTGTAATTAGCATAATGATAAGGTTGATTCGCATTCGTGTAATATGTATGCATTGAGTGACCCATTTCATGCGCAATTGTAGATACACTATCTAATGTACCAGTAAAGTTTGTCATGATATATGGATTGGAATCATATGTCCCAGCTGAGAATGCACCACTTCTTTTTCCTTTATTTGGATAGACATCAATCCATCTAGATGAAAATGCACCTTTAACTACATTTAAATACTCATCTCCCATAACAGAAAGAGCTTCTAGGATTAATTCTTGTGCTTCTTCATATGTATATTTCTTTGTGACTTCTTTTGATAGTGGCGTATACAAATCATAATAATGTAATTCATCTACACCTAATATACGTTTTCTTAATGCAGCATAGCGATGCATCTTATCCATATTCTTATGTACAGCATCAATCAAATTATCATAAACAGATACTGGAATATTCGACATTGCCATTGACATTTCTCTGCTTGATGGGAAGCCTTTAATATTTGCCATCGCAGTATTTGTCTTAATCGTACCTTCATATAAATTTGCAAATGTATTGATATGATTTTTATATCCAGCATAGTAATTTATAAAAGCATTCTTTCTTAATGTACGATCTTTCGATGTTTCTAATAGCACAAAATTTGAATTATTGATTTGATGGCTTTCACCCTTTTCATCTTTTGCGTCTTCAAATTGCATATCCGCTTCCATCAAACTACTTGAAGTACGAGATGATGTACTTAAACCTTCACTTAGTTTAGCAAGCATCTGTTCTTCTCTAGTTGTTAATGTATGTTCTTTTAAACGAAGTAAGTTTTCTAAATAGAATTTATAATCTTTCAATGTATCTGAATCTTTTAGCTTTAATAATTCTTCTTCCGATAATGCTAATATTTCCGGTACTACAAAAGCTGAAGAAGCTGCGACAGACACAAATTTACTATAACTTCTTCCATACATCGATTGTGCTTTTGTTTCTCTTGTATCTTCTGTATATCTTAAATTTGCATAAGAAAATAGATTATCAATTCTACGTAATACATCATTGATAAATGTAAGACATTTCAAAATAGATGCTTCATCTTTTAAAGTACCTTCATAACTAGGTATTTGTTGAATATCATTGTCAATTTCAACAAGTGCTTTTTCAAAGTCAACATCACTTGCAAATAATGTCGATAAATCCCATTTATAACTATCTTCTATTTCATTTCTTTCTTTAATTATGTTAGTCATATAGCCTACTCCCTAAATCCAAGAAATATTTTACAACATTTTGTAAATTGTTTTATTCTTTATTAATTTTTTTGATATACTTTTCCATGTGGGAGATTGTATATGGGTGGTATAGCATTTGATTCAGAGAAGTATTTAGAACTACAAAGAGATAAAATTCTAGAAAGAATTCAACATTTCGACGGTAAACTCTATATGGAATTCGGCGGAAAAATCTTTGAAGACTTTCACGCCTCTCGCGTACTTCCTGGATACGACCCTAACAATAAAATTAAACTATTAACTGAATTAAAAGACCAAGTAGAAATGGTCATTTGTATAAACGCAAATAATATTGAAAACTCCAAAACAAGAAGTGATCTTGGCATTGAATATGACCAAGAAGTTTTTCGTTTAGTAGACGCATTTAGAGCATTGGATTTATATGTAGGTTCTGTAGTAATAACCCAATATAACCACCAACCAAGCGTTGATGCTTTCCGTAAACTTTTAAACAAAAATGATATTCCTTCTTACCTTCACTATCCAATTGAAGGCTATCCTACTGAAGTAGACTATATTATCTCCAGTGAAGGATTAGGTAGAAATCAATATATCAATACAGAGCGTAATCTAATAGTAGTAACAGCTCCAGGACCAGGATCAGGTAAGATGGCCACATGTATTTCGCAACTTTATCATGACCAAGCCAACGGAATTACATCTGGTTATGCAAAATTTGAAACATTCCCAGTTTGGAATTTACCTCTAAGACATCCGGTTAATCTAGCATATGAAGCAGCTACAGCTGATTTAGATGATGTTAATATGATTGATCCATATCATCTAGAAGCATATGGCGTACAAGCTGTGAACTATAACCGTGATATTGAAATATTCCCTGTATTAAAAAGAATATTTGAAAAAATTGGTAATAAATCCGTTTATGAGTCACCTACTGACATGGGTGTAAATATGCTAGGATTCTGTATCAGCGATGAAAAGAATGCGATTGAAGCCGCAAATGCTGAAATCATTCGTCGTTACTATCATGCCTTAGTAGACTATAAAAATGATATTATTCCAGAAACATCTGTCCAAAAGATTAAACTCTTGATGAATGATGCTGGAATAAGCCCAAATGATCGAACTGTTGTTTTACAAGCAAGAAATAAAGCAGAAGAAACAGAAGCTCCAGCAATTGCATTAGAATTACCAAATGGACAAATCGTAACCGGAAAGACATCTTCTTTGTTTGGACCTTCTGCTGCAGTTATCATTAATGCGATAAAGTGTTTGGCAGGAATCGATGATGATATACGTCTAATTGATCCAGAAAACATCCTTCCAATTCAAAACTTAAAAGTAAATACTTTAGGAAATCACAATCCTCGATTGCATAGTGATGAAGTTCTAATCGCTTTAGCAATTACCGCAAAAACAAATGCTTATGCCGCAAAGGCAATGTCTATGATTCAAAAAATGAAAGGATCAGAAGCACATTCAACCGTGATTCTCCCATTACAAGATGCGAACACATTTAGAAAACTTGGAGTCAATGTAACAACTGACCCACAATATTCACTAAAACGTTTATATCATCCTAAATAAAAAATGGCTAATACTCTAAGGTATTAGCCATTTCTTTATAAATCATTATCTGGATTTATCCCATTTACCACTACTATTTACGTGGTATTTACCAATCCATTTGTTGACTGCCATAGCACCACTATTTTCTACATAGTAATATGTGTCAATCCATTTATTCTTTTGCATTACACCACTTGTATTCATGTAATACCATTTACTTCCAACTTTTGTCCAGCCAGTTGCCATCGCACCACTAGATTTTAGGTAATACCATTTACCACCATCGTCGAACCATCCAGTTCTCATTGATCCACCTGGTCTAAATGCATACCATTTACCATCTACTTTGTACCATGTACCAGCAACCATAGCGCCGCTTGGTTTTAGATAATACCACGCACCGGAATCTTTTACCCATCCAGTTTTCATGATACCATCTTTAAAGTAGTACCATTTATCTTTATCTTTTTGCCAACCGTCTGTTACTTGTGTTCCGTCATCCTTTGTATAAGTCCAACCATCGTCTGTCTTATTCCAACCTACTTTAATTTTTGGAATTGCACGAGTTTCTTTATGCTCAGGATCATTTTCACAAACTCTTTCTTCTAATCCTTCTTCTTCAACTGTTGGTTCTTTTACAGTTTTCCATTCTCCCCATTTATGACCTAAAGCATCAACTTCGCCTAGCTGTGATTGCTCAGTAAATAATTCATTTTTAAATGTAGCTGTATATAAACCTTCACCTTTTTCTTCACAAGTAGGTTCTTTTGTAACTTTTACAGTCGTTTCAACTGTTTCTTGCTTTACATGTGATTCATTATTTGCACAAACCACTTTCGCAGTTACTGTCTTATTATCTTCAGACCATTCATATGTAGGTTCGCCCCATTCATGATTGATAGTAATTCTACCTTGACCATGAATGCCATCATATTCTGCTGGGATTTCACCATTTAATGCTTCAACTAAATATCTTTCAACGAATTCACTATCTGGTTCATCAAACAATCTTACAACTTCAAGATCTTTAAACATTGTCATTCCATCACCTTGTTGTTGAAGGATATATGTTGTGCCCGTTACTGTATATATCTTTTCAGGGTCGATTGGTTCTCCACCAACTTTTACATCTCCAACTCTTCTTGGTTTTGTTTCATCGATATGATCAAAAAAACCTTGCTCATTTAAAACAACTGGAGATTCTACATCTGCGTCAATTGTTAACTCTAATCCTGATACTTGGAAGAAGCCACCATTTTCATTAGGTACATTTCTATAACTATGTTCTAAAGAATCAAGTATTGTTTGTCCATCAATCTTAACAGTAACTACATTATTACCAAATGGGTTAACTTGGCTAAGTGCTTTTCTTGTAATATCACCAGCTTCTAAATTAGCTCTAACGCCGCCACCATTTACTAGTGCAATATCAGAGTCACCTATGATTCTATATGCATCCGCATTAAAGTCACCCATGTTAGTTTCATTATTTCTAACTGCACGTTTACCATTTTCATCATTAATTGTTAGGAAATAATCTGTATGACCTACAACGACACCATAGCTATCTTCAACTTCTTTTAAAGCTTGATCTATGATTGCTTTTGTAGCTTCATCACTTTCTGTTAATTCAGGAACATTAATAAGTCTTCCGCTAACTTCGAATCCACTCTCTGTGAAAGTAATTGTTACTTCACCTAGATTCTTGACCTGTGATTGATCATCTTTTGGCTTAACTTTTGTACCAGTTTGTTGGTAATAAACATTTTCACCATCTTTATCAGGATAATATACAGCTTCTCTTTCTTCGTGAGAGTGTCCATCTAAATAGATATCTACGCCAGTTAGATTAGCAATGATTGTATCAGCTGCCCAAGCTCTGTCCGTACTTTCAATACCAGTATGTGCCATCACAACAATTAATTCAGCTCCATCAGCTTTCGCCGCATCAATAGAAGCTTGTATTGTTGGATAGAATCTATCTGGATGTTCAGCAGTATCTTCAGAGAATGTATAAAGCCAATTACCATTATCGTCTTGGAAGTATTTAGGTGTAGATTTTGTATAAGTTTCTGGTGTAGCAACACCTACAAAACCAATCTTATGGCCACCAAGGTCTTTAATCTCGTAGCCACCTATTTTCTTACCACCTGGAGTCACAATCTCACTACCATCCGCATTTCTGAAGTTTGATGCTAAATATGTGTAGTTTGCCTTATCTACTACATCAAAGAATGCTGGAACTTGGTAGTCAAATTCATGGTTACCAGGAATCGCAATGTCATACCCTGCCGTATTCATG
>CACXEN010000026.1 GCA_902766675.1 uncultured Erysipelotrichaceae bacterium | reverse complement strand
ATGTGTAATTAATCAGGTATTTGATAACTGGTATGCATATAAGAAATCACAAGTTGATTTATGTGATGCTGGTGTGAGTTTAATTACAGAATTGTTTTATAAGAATGTAGTTGAATTCAAAAATGATTTTAAAAATACCATAACTGTGTATATTTTGCCAAATGACATCGAGAGAACTATAAAGGAATTACATGCAAGAAATTTAGACGAAAGTGACTTAACGAGAAGAATTAAAGACATTGAAGATGAACTGGAATATTTTTCTAAGCACAGAGAGTTGTTTGACATTGTTGTTCGGAATGACTACACAGTTTCGACATGTGCTTTATTACAAACGTTGCTCATGCAGAAAATAAGGGGGGCTTGAAATGTTCAAAGACAAAATTTATGATAAGTTAACTCCAGAGACAAGACAGATTATTGAGGACTTTAAAGAAGAAGCTTTGCGGAAAATAGTCTATACATCGTTTGATGGGGATGATATGCATCATATGCTTGCGATTTGTGAGCAGGTTTTGAATAATCAGATGATAGCATTAAACCCTGAAATGGCATTAGGCTACTACATTTCGACGGAAACACTGGGAGGACAGAAGATTAATGTAATGACAGACTGCTTGACTCTTACAATTTTTTCTGATAAATTATGGGTATATGGAAGAACAGATACTCTTTTATCAGAAGGAATTATGGCTGAAATATTTCTTTGGAGCCAAATAAAAAATAAAAGAGCTTTTTTTATTCCTAACATCTATGGGAATGAGAAAGTAGAAATGAATTATTTGGAAGTAAAGGAATGGCTTCAGCAAATGACGGATGAGAGATTTAGAAATGATATTTTTACTAATTTACTTAATCCGTATAAAACCAAGAAACATGAAACCGTTTATATTGGTGCTAACTTTGCCAACTATAAACATATTGATTGGGCAAGAGTACAAGCATATAAAGAAGGTCTTTGTCCAATATCACCCCAGAACATTTTAAGTTATTTCCTGTATCATAAGTTGGAAGACAACGAAGTTCAATATTTGAAAGACAGACTTACCTTACTTAGCAAATGTGATATCTATTGGTTATGTATTGATTCAACCAACCTTTTAGCAGAATTAAATAAACTTGACCAATTTACTTTAGCAGAGTTATATATGCTAAATACAGTATACACATCTAAGAAGGTAAAGGTCGTCGACTGGGGCGAAATTAAGGTACCTAAATATGACAAAACTAGAATGTGGGCTTTAACTCAGAAAGAACAGGATGAAATCCTGGGAAGTGATTGGCCAATCGAATTCAGAAAGTAGAGGAAATAAAAATGAACAATTATTATGAACAATTAAACAGAGAATGTAAAAAGATTGCAGTTGAGGCAATTAAGGATAACAGCATATTGAGTGACAATATGCTTAAGAAGGAGGAAAGCGAATTTTTGCTTTCTGATTGGAATGCCTTTTTGATAGCCTTAATTTGCGATCAATCTGTAAAAGCAGAAATGGCTTGGAGATTACCATATCTTCTTTCAAAGAGATTAGGACATTTCGATTTGCACAGAATTGCAAGGGGAGAGAATGTTGAATCGATTGAAAGGCTGATAAAGGAAAAACCTGCACTTCATCGTTATCCTAGAAAGATGGCTGAGTATATTATGTTCGCTATCGAAAAAATCGGAAACGATTATGATTCAAATGCGGAAAATATCTGGAAGGACGATTTAAATGCAGAACATGTTGTGACGAAGCTAGAAGAATTCAAAGGAATTAGTCACAAAAAGGCTGCACTTGGCACTTTGCTTCTTGTACGTGACTTTGGCGTATCTCTTAATAATCTGCACTGTATTGACATTGCATATGATATTCATATCAGAAGAATTTTTCTGAGAATGGGACTTACGGATAAAGATACGTTAAAAGATGTTACAGAAGTTGCCAGACAGATATGTAAAGATTTTCCTGGTTCTTTGACTCTTCCTTTTTGGGTAACTGGCAGAGAATATTGCAGACCAAGTAATCCGAATTGTGAGGAATGCAATTTTAAGGATTTTTGCAAGAAGAGGACAGAATTAGGTAAGGATTTATAATGATTTATGGAGAGGCTAAATAGTTAATATTTAGTCTCTT
>CACXEN010000025.1 GCA_902766675.1 uncultured Erysipelotrichaceae bacterium | reverse complement strand
TATCCAGTTTCTTTGCATTTCTTTAGTAGAAGTTGGCCAATCAATTGTATCTAATCCTTCAAGTAATTTTTCAGCAAACTTAGGTTGATCAATACATAATTGCTTCATATTTTTTCTAACAACAGGATATCCACCACGCTCACTTTTACCATCAATGATTTCATCATTTGCTAAAACAGTCCCTAATTCTTCACACCAGTTAACTGGCATATCTACACATTTTGCAAGACCATCTTCAAATAATAATTTAAATATGAATTGTGTCCATTTATAGAATTTAGGATCACTAGTAGATACTTCTCTACCCCAGTCATAGGAAAAACCAAGATTCTTTAATTGTTTTTTAAATATTTCAATATTTGCCTTAGTAAATCCATCTGGATGATTGCCAGTTTGAATCGCATATTGTTCAGCAGGTAAGCCAAAAGAATCAAAACCCATTGGGTGTAAGACATTGAAGCCTTCCATTCTTTTCTTTCTTGAAACAATATCTGTAGCAGTATAACCTTCTGGATGTCCTACATGCAATCCAGCTCCACTAGGATATGGAAACATATCTAATGCATAGAATTTAGGTTTACTAAAATCCCAAACATCTGTTTTAAATGTTTCATTCTCTTCCCAATACTTTCTCCACTTTTCTTCTATAACTTTGTGTTGATAAACCATACTGTACCTCCAAAAAAATAAAAACGTCTCCTCTAAGGACGCATTCACGCGGTACCACCTTAGTTCACAAGACGTGCACTCTTTCCATTTTTAACGCTATGGCTGCGTTTGCTCAAAAGGTGAGTTCATAATGTTATGTATGATTGTTTACACCAACCACAATCTCTCTAGAATACATGCGATTACTACTATTCTTTCTCTTCGCAATAACATTATAATACCAGTTAAAACGAACACAATCAATGAATTATTATTTCGTTAAACCATATAAATCTTCTACTAGGTATGTAGGATGTAAACCTTTATCCATTCCAAGTCCTAATACCCCTTTTCCTTCCGTCACAAAAACTGTATCAATTCCTAAATTATGTGCAGGCACAATATCTTTTTTAAAATTAGAACCTACACAAACAACATCTTCTAAACCAAGACCTAAATATAATAATGCCATATGAATACTGATTTCAGAACCTCTACCAAAATCCATTGCCTTTTTATTTGAAGAAACTTCAAGCATTCGAACAATTGCTTTATTACCAATCATTTCAATACCATCTACTTTCTCTTTATTTCGATTATCAATAGAAATGAAATATTTCGCATTTTGAATAGAATTTGAAATATCACAATATTCTCGATATGTCATATTACGATCCATACCAACTAATACCACTTCTGGATTGATAAAGTCTATTTGATAATTCGCAGATTCAATTGTATTCTTTAAAGCTTTTGTGCCTACATATGCGAATCGATGCAAATGATTTGCTTTATTGGCAATCCAATCAATCGCAGCCATTGCCGTAGTATAAATTTGATTTGGTTTGATATTTTTAATACCAATACTAGCTAAGTGTTCACATAATTGTTCACTTGTTTTATTACATTGTTCCGTAAAAATCAAAAATGGAATTCCACTTTTTTGAAGAGTATCGATAAAAACATCAGCTCCCAATTTTATGGAATTCCCTTTTATTAAAGTATCTAAGTTAATGAAATGGCATTTCGAAATCATCATATGCATTGTAACACTAAACCATTTGATTGTGCTATGATGTTACAGATATGAGTTTAACAAAGAAACTATTGATTGCTTTAGCAGCATTATTAATCGTATTTGCGATTATTTATTATGATACCGTATCTATTTCTTCTACTCGTTATATTACGCGTGTAGAAAACCTTTCTTCATCAGAAATACCATCGGATATGGATGATAAAACAATATTATTCTTCTCAGATTTAGAATATGGCACATTCATGGATGAAAATCGTTTAGATAAAGTCATTTCTCGTATCAATGCACAATCAAATGATGTAGTTATCTTTGGTGGAGATTTATTTGATGAAAATGCAAAAATAGATGAATCTTATCAAGATATATTAGTTAATGCATTATCTTCTATTGATGCGCCATTAGGTAAATTTGCAGTATTAGGTGATAATGATACAAAAGATGAAGAAACATTAAAGCTTGTAGAAAATATATTATTTCAATCAGGCTTTGAGATATTAAATAATAAAAGTATTCATATCAGTAATTATTCAAATGAAAGTATCCAATTAGTTGGATTAAGTGATGGTATAAATTCAGAATTAAATGCTGAAGAAGCTTATGCAAATGTTTCAGTTGATGCATTTACCATAACAATCTGTCATACACCAGATAGTGCATTACAAGTACCTGTAGATAAAACGGACTATTTCCTTGCAGGTCATAGTCACGGTGGTCAAGTATATTATTTATTTGGATCAACCTATTCCCCTGAAAAAACTGAATCATACTTTAGAGGAAAACAATCCGTTAAAGATGACTTTATAATAGATATTACAAATGGAATTGGTACAACTGGTAAAGATATGCGATTCTTAGCAGATGCAGAAATTGTTACATATAAATTAAAATCATTACAACAAGAAAAAACTCCTGAAGAAACAATCGCTCCGCAAGAGTCTTCTAATCCAGAAACACAAGATACTTCCAATTAAGAATTCGTAAATAACTTATATAAACCAAGAATTGTCACATCATAACCTTCAAATGAATGTGACTTTTTTAAATTCGTAATAACTGTTGGATATATATTTCCATCTAAAGTATCAGTGCTATAAGTTGGTATATAACAAACTTTCTTTGTATGGAAATAATCTAAGAATTCTTTTGATAATTTGTCATTTAATTCAATTGTTTGTTTCGCATCTGATTCAGAAATAACAGTAGTATGACAATGATGCTTTTTCGCAATTGCATTAATAGAATCTAATATAGAGTTCTTATTGCCCTTATCATAATTGCAAATACGTACTTCATTATTATTAACTTCAATTAATGGATATGCATTACGTTTCAAATCTGGATATTGAATCATTGCATTTTGAATTGCTTTATGATTTAAAGGTTTAATCTTACTTTGCATATCTATCGCAAATGGTAAATATTCATGGATTAATGAAATAGTATTCTTCAAGAAATCATCTTTATTGATTGGTAAAGTCATTTCTTTCATTTCACTAATCGCTTCCATAATATCTTTATCTTCACCTTCTATTTGAATATGTAAATCATTTGCGACTTTACATCCAACAAACACAAATCGAGAATCATTTGCGTCAAATTGTCTTTCATCTTTTGGTGTTTTTACATATAAAGAAACAGGAACATTTTTCGTTTTTAAATATTCAATGAATTCTGCATCATTACCATTTTGTGAAACATAAAAGTATATATCTGCATCAGGAATGATATTATTCTCTTGGATACGATCTAAAGCTTGCATTAAGCATGTCAATATTTCTTCCGTATGAATTTCAAATACATATGTATGTTTCTTTCTAGTAACACCTTGCCAATGATAAGCAATGCCATTTTGCAATTCTCTTTCTTTTAACATCACTAATGTTTGTGGCCAACGTACTTTTAATGTTCTATGTATTCTAGTAAAGAATAGAGGCTTAGGATCATTAATATCTCGAATCAAATTCGATATATCTACCTTCTTCGCATTCGTTCGAATATCACGAATGTTTTCTCTTACTTCATTTTCAATCGCTTTTTTCGTTTCTTCATCTAATTCTCCAAATATTTCTTTTTTGTGAGGTTCATTTATTGCATCACCCAATGAAATAATTTGATTTGGATTGGCCTCATAAAAAATGACATAGTTCATCAGAACTGTGACAATTAACATCAGAATAATGAGTATCCAAAGTACCGTTTTCATAATTAACCTTTATCAAACGTAGAACGATCATCTAAATAAGCAATCGGTAGTATTCTTACGCTTTTTTGTAATCCTTTTTTTAGCTCCAATAAGATCGTTTTCTTATTCCCAAAAAGTTTATCATAAACAACCCTTACTCTAACAGGATAAAATGAATATTTCTCAAATTCCCGCAATAATGGTTCATATTGGTCATAACGATAAACGCATTGAAAAGATCCATTATCATCCAATAATCGATCTACAGATTCTGCCAATTCATCCATTTTAAGAAATTGTTGGTGACGTGCAGCCAATTTATATTGATTTAAGTCATTATCTTTTAAATTATTAAAATATGGCGGATTACATACTATTTTTGTATATTTCCCTTGATTAAATTCTTGCGCTTTTGATACAT
>CACXEN010000024.1 GCA_902766675.1 uncultured Erysipelotrichaceae bacterium | reverse complement strand
TAATACTGCAGGAATATTGTTTTGCATATTAGGAACTTCTACATAAGAGATAGCGCCACCTGGAGATAATTGTTGGAATTGCGCTTCTTTTGTAAGCTTATCAAATGCGTCGATTTCTTCTGTTACATGTACGTGATAAGAGTTTGTAATATAGTTCTTATCTGTAACATGTGGGATTATGCCAAAACGTTCTTGTAGGCATTTTGCGAATTTATATGTTGTAGACTCAATTGGAGTTCCATATACAGAATAATCGATGTCTTCTTCTTTCTTCCATTTTAAGCATGCATCATTCATTGCTTGCATTACCGCAAGACCGAATTCTTTTCCTTCTTCAGATGTATGACTTACACCTAGCATGCGATATACACATTCTGCTAGTCCTGCATAACCTAATGAGATTGTGGAATAACCACTCTTTAGTAATGGATCAATTACTTCACCTTTTTCTAAACGAGCAATTGCACCATTTTGCCATAGAATTGGCGCTACATCACTAGGTGTTCCTAATAAATGTTCATGACGTAAGCGTAGTGCTCTATGGCAAAGGTCTAATCTCTCATTTAAGATTTCCCAGAATTTATCCATATCGCCTTCTGCAGAACAAGCAACGTCAACTAAGTTAATTGTTACAACACCTTGGTTGAAACGACCATAGTATTTATGTTGTCCTTCTACATAGTTCAGTGCATGCTCAGGGTTACCGAATTTACCTGTATCTGTGAAACGATCAGGTGTTAAGAATGAACGGCATCCCATGCATCCATATACATCACCTTTTAATTCTCTCATTAATTTTGCAGAGATATAGTCAGGAACCATTCTCTTAGCTGTGCATTCAGCAGCTAATTTTGTTAGATAGAAGTATTTTGTGCCTTCTTCAACATTGTCTTCATCTAATACATAGATTAGTTTTGGGAATGCTGGAGTAACCCAATGTCCTTTTTCATTTTTTACACCTTGCATTCTTTGTTTTAGCATTTCTTCAATACATAATGCTAAATCGTCTCTTGTTTGACCTTCTTCTACTTCATCTAAGTACATATATACTGTAACGAATGGAGCTTGGCCATTTGTTGTCATCAGTGTAATGATTTGGTATTGAATTGTTTGAATACCAGCTTTGATTTCACTTCTTAAACGATTTTCTGCGATTTTATTGATACGTTCATTGTCTACATCAATACCTGCATCTGCTAATTCTTTCGCTACTTGTTTTCTATGCTTTTGACGAGAGATATCCACAAATGGTGCTAAATGCGCAAGTGTTACAGTTTGACCACCATATTGGTTAGACGCAACTTGAGCAATAATTTGTGTCGCAATATTACATGCTGTTGCGAAACTATGTGGTTTTTCAATCTTTGTCTCAGAAATAACTGTACCATTTTGTAACATATCTTCTAGATTTACTAAGCAACAGTTATACATTGGTTGTGCAAAGTAGTCTGTATCATGGAAGTGAATAATTCCTTTATCATGTGCTTCAGATATTTCTGGTGGAAGTAAGAAACGTCTTGTAATATCTTTTGATACCTCTCCTGCCATATAGTCACGTTGTGTACTATTAACAGTTGGATTCTTATTAGAGTTTTCTTGTTTAGCTTCTTCGTTATTACGTCCAATCAAAGATAAAATTTGTTTATCTGTTGTATTCGCTTTACGCACAAGAGCTCTTTCATAACGATATGTAATATAGTTATGTGCAACTTGGAAAACATGTGAAGCCATCAATTCGTTTTCTACCATATCTTGAATTTCTTCAACTGATACAGCACGATTTAATGCATTACATTTCTCCACAACTCTATTTGTAATGTTTTCTACTTCTTCATCAGTAGCACGCTTTGCGCTTTCTGTAGCAGCGTTGGCTTTTTTAACCGCATTTTCAATTTTGCTAGAATCGAAAACTACTTCTTCACCGCTTCTTTTAATGACGTTCATAATCCACCTCTTCCTCTATAATTTTGTATTTTTTAGAAAATAGTTGGATATCCAACTATTTCTTGCAAAACCTAGTATAAGCCACTTTCAAAAGAATGACAAGCAATTTTGATTAGATTTTAAAAAGTATTTTTTTCACAAATAAAAAACATGAAAAAAGCGCATAAATACGCGCTGTTTCACAATTTGTTTCACATATTATAGATCCGAGAAATACATTTCCATATAGGAAAACCAGAACAATTCCCCACCATATTCTTGCCAGAGCTTATAAGTAGAATCTTCCTTCAATTTCCTTAATTCTTCTTGATTATCAGAAAAAGCTGCTCGATTGAAATCTAAGGCATATGTGACCATCTTTTCTTTCTCTTCTTCCGATATATTTAACTCACCAATTTCTCTTTTTAATTCATCTATATTTCTTTGATCAAAACATTCTTTCGCTTCTTCTTGATAAATACCAATTGACTTAGTTGAATAAGAATATTCATGATTCTTATATATATCAATTGTGGCATAGTTGAGTGGATATACGACATAGCTTTCTGTACAGTAATCTGCTAAATCACCATCCGTACTAACATGTTGGATATGTGAATGTCCACTTAGACATAGTTTTACATTATGTTTTTTTAATATCTCTACTACTTCATCCGCATTATTGATCACAAATCCTTCATATAGACTCTCATTTTGACGTAATACATTTTGGTGAGACATCACTGTCACAAAGATATCTTTTTCATTTGCGATTGTTAAGGTTTCATCTAACCATTGTAATGTGGAATCTAAAATATCCCCTATATGCCCTTCTGTGTTTGCGTCTAATGCAATAACCCACTCTTTATCATTCATCGCATATGCATAACTAAAAGAAGATGTATCTTTATAAATTGCTTCTTCATAGCCAAATTCTTTCATTTCTTCTAAGAATGTAGCTTGCGGAATATTATCTACTTTCATCGCAAAACTACCCATATATTTATTCGCATATGGATAATTGATATCGTGATTTCCTGGAATAACTAATACATCTACCCCAGCCTCTTCTACTTTTCTTAAATATTTCTTTAATTCTTTTAAAGAAACAAGTTCTCCATTAAATGTTAAATCTCCACTTATTAATAATGCATCTGGTTTTTCTTCAATTGCTTTATCACATATAGCAGATAATAATTCTTCAGAATATAGAAAAAGCTTTGAATCATTACTTTTTGATAATCGTTCTAATGTTTCCCCTTCTTCGTATAGCGTCTTTGATAGATGATGTAAATCTGTAATATGTATATAGTTTACTTCAGATTCCATATCCTTTTGTGTTGTACTACAACTAGCAAAAAGAAGGCATATCAGAAGAATCCATCCTAATTTTTTCATGCCACAATTATAGCATGCAAAAAAATGATGCGTTATCATGCGCATCATTATTCACCTTCCACAAATACGATTCCTAATGTGCCAGGACCACAGTGACTAGAAATTACTGCGCCTGCTCTATCTTCTATGATTTCATCAAAACGATTCAAAGAAGTGATATATTCTTTAGCGTCTTTAAGAATACTTTCTTCTACACCACTATTTACTAAGAATAATCTTTTTTTATCGCTTTTTAATAAACTTTCTTCATGGTCTTTTAGATAATGCAATATTACTTTATTCATTACCCCACGATATTTCTTAGAAACTTTCATTTCTCCATTTTCAACCACAATCTTTGGATGAATCTTTAATGTTCCAGACATTAATGCTGCAGCACCAGAACATCTTCCACCACGATGTAAATATTCTAATGTATCGACGATAAAGCTTGTTCTTACACGTGACACTATTTTGAATAATGCATCTTGAATCTCTTGGCCACTTTTTCCTTCTTTGGCTAAATCACTAGCTTCTAAAGCAAGCAAGCCTACGCCATTCGATAGATTCATAGAATCCACTAAGTATACGCGATCTAGAATATCTAATTCTAGAGCTGCCATATGGAATACATTGAAAGAAGAAGACATACTAGATGAAATACTTAAACATACAAAATCATCATAGCTATCTTTATATTCTTTGAATAAATTGATTGCGTCACTTAATGCAGGAGCACTTGTTTTAGGAGTATCCCCATTCTTATCTGCCCACGCATAAATCTCGTCAATTGTAATATCAACGCCGTCTTTATATTCATTTTCCCCTAATAATACATGTAGAGGTAATATCGTAATATCATTTTTTTCACAAATATCTTTTGTTAAGTCACATGTTGAATCTACTATAATTTTTGTTGCCATATAAATAACCCAAAACTATGATACATAAACATGACGCAAACTACAACCTTTTTATTCAATTGGTTTTTGCAAGTAGTTGCCTATGACACGATGAACTGAATTTACTGTAATAAATGCTTTTGGATCTACTTTCAAAATACAGTTTTGTGTTTCTCTAATTTGATCATAATCTATCACTATCATCAATAAATCATGACTTTTCCCACTATATGCACCTTCGCATGGTATTTTTGTTACACCATGACGAATTGTCTCAAAAATAGCCCTTTCTACCTCTGTTGCGTGATCTGTAATCACTTCGATACGAGCAACCCTATTTCGTTTATGAATTGCTTTAATTATCTCATTTGAAACATATTGGAAAATCATGGAATATAATGCCACATTCCAACTATATATAAATCCCGCAAATAATAATACAAAGATATTTAACACGAGAATATAGTTCCATGTTGGTCGATTTAAACGATTGGATAAATCTATCGCAATAAAGTCGGTTCCCCCACTACTTCCATGCGCTTTTAGGGATAATCCAACCGCTATTCCATTTACAATACCTCCAAATACAGAAATCAATAGTATATCTTCTGTAATAGTTGATAGATTTAAGTATTCCGCAAAAATAGATGTTAAAGTAAACCAAAGAAATGAATAAATCATAAACTTTGGCCCAATTCGTTTATATACAAATAATGTCACAATCAAATTGAGCACGAAATATATTGTTGAGAAAGATATTGTGATTTGATAATAATCTTTTAATACTAAAGATAATAATCTAGCAATACCTGAAAAGCCACCTGGAAATAAGTTTCCTGAATTCGCAAATACATCGATACCACAAGCATAAATAAAAGCCGATAATGTAATAAGTAAAATATCGACAATATCTTTTTTCGTAAAATGTAATGTTTTGAAATAACTCATATGTCCAATTAAAAGTATCTAACGTCAAAGGTATAAAATCAACTATAATTTATATTTTATTTACGGAAGAAAACAAATGACTGTTATAATAACACTAGAAAACGGGAGGATATTATGTCAGAAAATAATACAAATCAATTCTTTGATTTATTTGACGAACATCCTGAATTATTACAACAACTCATTGAAGTTGCTGATGCACCACAAGATGAAGCACCAACAAGAGGTATGTCATCTTCTCAAGTTGATGGTGTAAATCAATTCGTTCGTCAAATCGTTGGCAATCAACTCAGTGATGCACAAGTGAATGCATTACAACAACAACTACAAGATAATAAAGTTGTTCAACTATTTGAAGGTGCTGATGGAGCACTAGATGCAAAAGAATTGCTGGAATATGTAGGTGGTTTGACTGGTACAAAATCTGCAAATTCTAATCAACCAGCTGTTCGTGCATTCTTAGATGGTCGCTTAGACTTAAAAGAAATTTTAATTATCATCATGTTGTTAAAACTATTCAAAAGAAAACAACAGCAACAAACTTCTTATTATGGAAATAGCGGCTTATTTGGATCACTATTTGGCAATCAACAACAATCTTATAGTGGAGGATTATTCTCTAATTTGTTTGGAGGTAATACTTACACAAATTCTTATAACAACCCATATGGTGTATTCTCTAATCTATTTGGTGGTAATACTTATTCACAACCAAATTCATTATTCTCAAGCCTACTTGGTAACCAACAACAAAGCTATGGCTTAGGATCTCTATTTGGTGGTAATACAAATGCCAACAATAATAATTTAATTAATGTACTCAATGGCTTCGTAAATGGTAATTACAACAATAACCAACAAGCATATTCACTTTATAACTTATTGAATAATGCTAGCCAATCATCATTTAACCCAAGTGGTACATTGAATGTAAATTCACTCTTCTCACTATTAGGAAAAATGTTAGGATAAGCAAAAGGATGATTCTCTTATGAATCATCCTCTTTTTTTATTCTCCAAATAATACTTTTACACCAGAGCTAGATCCTAAACGATCAGCACCTGCTTCTAAGAAAGCTTCTAAATCTTCTCTTGTCTTCATTCCGCCTGCTGCTTTAATTAATACATCTGGTCCAATATTTTCTTTCATTAGTTTAACATTTTCTAATGTGGCACCTTCTGTACCAAATCCTGTAGATGTTTTAATATAGTCAGCTTTTGCGTCTGTAACAACTTTACATAAAGCAATGATTTCTTCTTTTGTTAAATAACAAGTTTCAATAATTACCTTTAAGATTTTTCCTTCACTTGCGGCACGAATTGCTTTGATTTCTTCTTCTACTAAATCATAGCGACCTTCTTTAACCCAACCAAGGTTAATGACCATATCTACTTCATCCGCACCTTCTTCGATTGTCTTTTTTGTTTCATATACTTTGACATCAGTTGTATTATAGCCAAGTGGGAATCCAATTACTGTACATAATACCAAGTCATCACCAAATGCTTCTTTCGCAGGTTTGATAAATGATGGTGGAATACATACAGAAGCTGTCTTGTATTTAATTGCTTCTTCGCATAGTTTCTTTACTTGTTCCCAAGTAGCGACCGCTTTTAATTGTGTGTGGTCGATGTGTTTAGAAATTTCATAATTATCCATAATTTTCTATTAACTCCTTACATTTCTATTATGTATGTCTTTTTATATTTTGAAAAGATTAATCTTCTCCTTCGTATTCACCTTCGATTGCTCCAACATATTTCAACGCATTCCACATACCATGTTCATGAATATCTGTTGTGATATAGTCAGCTGCTTCTTTTGCTTCTGGTGCTCCATTTCCCATACATATTCCAACATTGGCATATTCCAACATCTCAATATCATTGGTATTATCACCAATCGCAACTGTTTCTTCTTTTGATACACCATAATATTCAATCACACGTTGAATTGCTGTTGCTTTATTATTTGCTGAGCGTGATATTTCCCCTGTTAAATGTGGGAATATATCATATTTTGCAGGTACGATGTGTAACCCTTCTGGTAATTCTAATTCCTGCATATGATTCTCATGTTTTTCAAATACAACCAATTTATAAATTGGGTCTTTTTTATGCCATTGGCTTAGATGGTATATTCCATTTTCTGCCATGATTTCTTCAACTTTACTTGAATCTGTCTCAGCTCCTGCAAAATATTTTGAATTGCATTCATATCCAAAGTCATTCCCATAACTACCTGCTGAACCTTCCAGCATATATCCAATATCTATCGCATCCATGTTTTTGATTAATTCGTCCATCACTTCCTCTCTAATTGGGTGATTGTACATCTTTTTACCCTCTACATAAATCAGTGATCCTACCGCAAATACAAATCCATCCACATCATAATTAAGATATTTATTAGTAGTCGCTAAACCTCTACCAGTGCATAAAAAGAATTTATGCCCATTTTTTCTCGCCAATTGTACTGCTGCTTTCGCACTTTTAGGAATTCTCGACCACTTTTGAGAGAATAGAGTGCCATCAATATCAGAAAATATAATCATAGTTGAACCTCCGAGAAATATTTTACTAGATTCAGCTTATGAAATAAAACTAAAATTGTTATAATTTTATCAATGAAACATTATTAGATGCTACCTATAACATCTATTTCATTATGATTAGTAAATGTGAATACTTTTCTGAATTATTCCATGTACCATTAAATAATGGTTTTATTTGGCATAATACACATCAATTATAAAAAATGGGATTTTGTATAAATCCCATTTTCATTAATGTCCTGGTCTAAATCCGCCTGGTTGTTGGCCAAATCCTGGTCCACCCATACCTTCTTGCATCATTCCACCACCCATCATTTGATTTGTGATTTGTGTTGTCTCTTGGCCATTTACAATCATTGTTCCACCATTATATTCAGCACCTAAATCATAGTCGAATGGAGATTGTGCTGTAATATCTAACGTACCCCCATTTACATATAAATATCCATTGGAATCAATTGCGTCTGTATCACCTTGTCCCATTGAAATTGTGATCTCTCCACCATTGATATCAATTTGTGGTGTACAAATTGTGGATTTCGATGTGGCATTGATACCATCATCACTTGCACTAATTGTATAATTACCACCATTTATTTGAACATACGTAGCTTCCAGAGCTTCTACAGCATTTAATGTAAATGTTCCATCATCTACTTGTAGATAAGTAGTCGCATGAATTGCATCATCTACTGCAGTAATATTGAATGTGCCACCACAGATATATACATCTCCTACTGTATTATCATCATTATTCTCTACATGAATACCATCATCTTGTGATTGAATATTGAATGTACCATCTGCGATCAATACACTATCATTCGCTTCAAGGGCATTATTTACACATGTAATATCTAATGTACTACCTGTTATTTTTAAATCATCTTTTGAAACAATACCATTCCCACTAGATTCAATCTTTAAAGTACCCAATCCATTTACAATGACATCATCTTTCGAAAAGATAACACCATCCAGGTTTGTGGTACCATCTGCAACAAATGTGCCTGTTACTTTTAGAGTACTTGTGGATGAAGTTGTTGTAATAAATACTTTATCTGCATTTTTTACATATACAACTGGCTTGCTGGTATTTGTGATTGTAGCTGTATCAAATACAATTTGTACTTTTGCATCATCTGTTGTTTCTACAACAATACCTGCATTAGAGTATTCACCTGATACAACATAAATGCCTTCTTCTGTAATTGTTGTATCTTCTCCATTCGTTAGTGTTAATGTTTTTGCATTCGTAAGATCTACTGTTTGCTGTAAATCACGTTCTGTAAATGCATCTGTTGCATCAATAATTCCATCACTCGAAACATTTGCAGTAGTAGAAATGATTTCTTGTGTGCTTGCTGTTTCTTGTTGAACTTCCTCTTGGACTACTTCTTCTTGTACGTCTTCATTTGTATCATTGTTATTTGCCGCAACACTGCATGCAGATAAACTACATACCAATATGCCACAGAATAATATTTTTGTTATTTTCATATTTCATACCTCTCTTGCATCATTTTTGATGCACTTATAGGTTATTAAAGAAATATGAACATTATCTGAACAAAGAGTGGAAATTATCTGAAATTGCTTTTTATAGCGCAATAATCTCTTTTGCGATTTCTTCTATACAATCTTTTGTTTGCTCTATTGTGCCTAAACGATCAAAGAATCCATGATCCATTCCTTCATAGAATATTTCTTTGCATGGTACATTATTTTCCTCTAATTTCTTTGCGAATTCTACACAATTTGGATAGTAGTAATCATATTCACTATTAATAAATAAACATCTTGGGAATTTATTTAGAGCATCACTATAATATGGGGAAATACGTGGATTATGATAATCTTCCCCTTCTTTTAAATATAATGCCAACATTTCTTTTGCGCCTATTTTAAATCGCAATAAACGATTTTTAATCACATTTTCTTGTTCTTTATCCATCTCATATAAGGAATAATCCCAATGATATTCCGTTTCTTCTGCTGGTGCTAAATCTAATGCAGCATAAATCAGGAATACTAAATCAACTTGTTCTTCCAAACAACATACTGCAGATAAATTACCACCTGCACTATCTCCACCAATAATGATTTTTTCAAATGGCATTTTCTTCATCCATCTTAGAACACCCAAACAATCTTC
>CACXEN010000023.1 GCA_902766675.1 uncultured Erysipelotrichaceae bacterium | reverse complement strand
TTTTTTATCTTCTTTAATAATTCAGGATCAGGTGCAGATTGACTTAGCATATTCTCAATAGTTTCTTCATTTAAGTTACCACTTCTTTGCATTGCGCCAATTTGACCCATTGCCCTCTTCATCTTATTAAATTGATTTACCAATTTGTTTACTTCATTTACGCTTGTACCACTACCTTGGGCGATTCTTTTCTTCATTGTCCCTCTGAGTTTTTCTGGATGTGCTCTTTCATATGGCGTCATAGATTGAATGATTGCTTTGGTATGCTTCATTGCATCTTCTGCTTTTAAATCATCCATCATATCTGCATATTGACCCATACCTGGTAGCATTTTCATAATGCCTCCTAGTGGACCAAGCTTTTGAATCTGTTCGAATTGCTTCAGCATATCATCCATTGTGAATTCTCCACTGAGCATTCTTTCAGCCATTTTTTCACTTTCTTTTAAATCAAGTTTTTCTTGTGCTTTTTCAACTAGTGTTACGACATCACCCATTCCCAAAATACGATCAGCCATACGATCTGGATAGAAAATACCCATATCATCTAGTTTTTCACCTTCACCAACAAACTTTACTGGAACATCTGTAATCTTTTTAACAGATAGTACTCCACCACCTCTAGAGTCACCATCAAATTTTGTGACTACTAAACCTGTTAATGGTAAAGCTTCTTTGAATGCTTTAGCGACATTGACAATATCTTGTCCAGTCATAGCATCTACTGTTAATAATATTTCATCAGGATGTGCAAGAATTGTAATATCTTCTAATTCTTGCATTAATTCTTCATCAATATGCAAACGTCCTGCTGTATCAATAAATACAGTATCAAAACCATTATCTTGTGCATATTGCAAACCTTGACGAACTGTCTCTACTGCACTAACTTCTACACCTTTTGTGAAAACTTCCGCATGGATTTCTTCCCCTAAAGTTTGTAGTTGTTCAATGGCTGCTGGACGAATAACGTCAGCCGCAATCAAAAGACATTTACGATTTTCTTTCTCTTGTAATATTTTTGCGATTTTTGCGACAGAAGTTGTTTTACCTGTACCTTGTAAACCAACAAGCATGAGAATAGTAATCCCATTTTCTTTATAATTGATTCCTGCCTCATTGGTTCCTAATAATTCAACAATTTGGTCATGAATAATCTTAACAAGTTGTTGACCAGGTTCTACAGATTGTAAAACATTTTCACCGCGTGCTTTTTCACGTATATCTTCTAAAAACTGTTTTACGATATGGTAGTTCACATCTGCTTCAAGTAATGCCAAACGCACTTCCTTGAGCATATCCTCCATATTCGCATCAGTTAATGTGCCTTTTCCAGCCACATTTCTTATCGCTCCATTTAAACGATCACTTAACGAATCAAATGCCATATATCTTTCCTCTTTAACTTAAAAATCATATCACAAAAGAAAAGATCAGCATACGCTGATCATACATAAGAAACTTTTTCCGCAATAATCTCACAGTTATAAAACTGCTTATCATCTCTTTCATAGTTATTAGCTTGTAATCTACCTTTTATTGCGACAAGTGATCCAAGTTCGCATTGTGCTTCACACTCTTCCGCAATGCCTCTCCATAAAAATACTTTGAACTTATCTTTTACTAATGTTCCATCCTCATTTCTAAATGGTCGATCACATTCTACTACCATATGGGCAATCGAATTCCCTTTCGCTGATTTTGAGATGGTAGGTGCTTCTGCCACCCTTCCTACTACTACACAATTACTTAACATATTAACCTCCATGTGTGCATCAATTATTCTTTATCTTCATTTTTAAAACAAATGCATACATATGAATAAATGCATTAAAAAAGACAAATACATATGTTCGTATTTGTCTGCTTTTACCAAAAGATTCAAGATTAGCTAATATGTAAAATCTTTTTCAATTTATTCTTAAATGCAATATGACGACGTGCTTTTTCTACATCATTCACCCATTTACAACCTTGTCCACAATTAGAACATTCACCTCCACATTCTTCTACTCCATGCTTTAGTAAATATCTAATATCCCAAATAATCAGTGCAATAACACAAATTCCTACAATAATATTTCCAATCGTCATACATACATCATATTTGAATTTATTATTTCGTCAATTAGTTTACACTAACTTCTTTATAAAAAGAAAGAGCATAGCGGTAACCTCTTAAGCAAGATAGCTTATTCAGGTTTACCACAAAATGCTCTAATCATTTTTCACAAATACTTCTCTAGGTTTAGA